>JACDOC010000012.1 GCA_017656295.1 Bacillus sp. (in: firmicutes)
CCCACCCGCGAGATGTGAAAGCCAACCTGCGTTAATTTAAATCGATCTTGCGGGAAGTGCAAGCCAAGTAGCGAGAAGTACAAGCCAAGTAGCGTGAAGTGCAAGCCAAGAAGCGAGAAGTGCAAGCCAAGTAGCGGGAAGTGCAAGCCAAGAAGCGAGAAGTGCAAGCCAAGTAGCGAGAAGTGCAAGCCAAGAAGCGAGAAGTGCAAGCCAAGTAGCGAGAAGTGCAAGCCAAGAAGTGGGAAGTGCAAGCCGAGTGCCGGAAAGTGCAAGCCAAGAAGCGAGAAGTGCAAGCCGAGTGGCGGGAAGTGCAAGCCAAGTAGCGAGAAGTACAAGCCAAGTGACGTAAAATACAAGCCAATGTCAAAAAGTGAATGCCTTTCCTCTTTTTAATCAGTAGTGTGATTACATATTTGTAAAAAAATGAAATTCATATAGCGCCTAGAGGTCGGTCATTGGTACGATAGTCTTAAAAGTTCTCAATTTTTTTAAAAAGGGAGGGGCTTGCCATGGAGCTTTTTGAATGGATGAGGATTTTGCATATTATGGGCGGATTTACAGCATTATTGACGTTTTGGATTCCGGTCGTGACAAAAAAAGGGGGAACACTTCACGTTCGTTCCGGATGGGTTTACGTCATTGGAATGGTGATTGTGGCGATAACAGCGGTGTACATGGCAATCTATCGAATTATTGATCCAACTACTTCACCTGTGTTGGTCTCGTTTTCGTTATTTTTGCTGTATATATCCATTTTAAGCTCATCCACCGCTTATTATGGAATTCGTGTGTTACGATTTAAAACAAGAAAAGAACGGCATACACATGTGGGGGATTTAGGGTTCCCGATGTTATTGTTGATATCTTCGAGTGGAATGAGTATTTATGGGTATATAAAAGATTTTCCGTTGCTTACCTGGTTTCCGCTATTAGGGGTGTTTCTTAGTACTGTACAGTTACGTTATTGGCTCCATAAGCCAAAGCGAAAAATGCATTGGTGGTTTGAACACTTCAGTGGGATGTTAGGCTGTTCCATTGCGACCAATACCGCTTTCACGGTGTTTGGTGCACCGAGATTATTAAATATCGAATCAGTCAGCTTGCTATTATGGTTCTTACCGACCATCGTATTAACACCGATCATTGTCGGTCTTTCTGTTTATTATGATCGGAAATTTAGCAAAAGGAAAGTAGCGGGGTAATCGATTCGTGGAAAAAGAACTTTTTTAGGTAAGACATCGCTTCTGTTTATCAGCAGCTTTTTTGCTGTCTTCTTTCACCTTCTAACTCGTTTTAGGGTTCCTTCTCACCATGTTTTACACGCCTCGTGTTGAAAGGGAACAAAATTCACACTTATCTACTAAGCTACAGCATGCCACTGTTCATTGCTTTGTTATCTAGGGGAATTGCGTTTGTTGGGACAAAGTACTTGATCAAAAAATATCATCATTAAAGTCAGCCCATAAAAGTATAAAAGGTGCAGGACCATTAATTTTTTCGATTCTAAGAGGTGAAACTATGAACAATCCGGTTATTAAAGGTAAAATGCTCTCTCAATGGCTAGAGGAATACCCTTTACTTAAAAACATGATCCAAACGGAGGAAGTGTTTTGGACAAATCCGAAGTACGCCCCTCTGGAAGAAGCGATGAAACGAATCAGCCTAACGGAAAAAGACGTGCTGGATGCGGCGAAAAGGTTGGAACGATTTGCTCCTTATATCACGAAAGTGTATCCGGAAACAGCAAAAAATCACGGGATCATTGAGTCCCCGCTCGTTCCTATTCGAAATATGAAACGGGAATTAGAGCAGCTGTACCGTCAGGAAATTTTGGGGGAGATGTTACTAAAATGCGATAGCCATCTCGCCATTTCTGGTTCCATTAAGGCAAGAGGCGGAATTTACGAAGTGTTAAAACATGCGGAAGCGTTGGCCATGCAACATGGGTTGCTTTCGGAAGAGGATGACTATTCCATCATCGATAGTGAACGATTTAAACAAGTTTATTCGCAATATGCGATAGTTGTTGGGTCAACGGGGAACCTTGGGCTAAGCATCGGCATCATGAGTGCCCAATTAGGGTTTCAAGTGTTTGTACATATGTCGGCGGATGCGAAACAGTGGAAAAAGGACTTGTTAAGGGAAAAAGGGGTCACCGTGATTGAAAACAGTTCCGATTACAGCCGAGCGGTAGAAGAAGGACGAAAGCAAGCGGAAAAAGATCCAAAGATGTACTTTATTGATGATGAAAACTCGAAACACTTGTTTCTTGGCTATGCAGTGGCCGCGTACCGTTTGAAGAAGCAACTTGATGACATGAAGATCGTCATTGATGAAGAACATCCTCTCTTTGTGTACCTTCCGTGTGGAGTGGGCGGTGGTCCTGGTGGAGTAACATTCGGTTTAAAACTACTATTTGGGGACCATGTACATTGCTTTTTTGTCGAACCGACCCACTCACCATGTATGCTGCTTGGATTAATGACTGGTTTACACGATCGAGTGGCCGTTCAAGATTTTGGCATTGATAATCGAACCGAAGCAGACGGATTAGCTGTCGGCCGGCCATCCGGTTTTGTCGGAAAAACGCTTGAACAACTAATAAGCGGTGTCTACACAGTGTCTGATAAGCAGTTATACGCCTTACTTACAAAAATGAAGGAGACGGAGAATATCTTACTTGAACCGTCTGCTTTAGCCGGAGTTATTGGTCCAACGAACCTATTTCGCTTTGAAAGCGGCCAACAATTCGTCTTAAAAAATGGCCTTCAAGATAAAATGAAACAGGCGACTCACATCGCTTGGGCAACCGGTGGAAGCATGGTACCGAAAGAAGTGATGATAGAGTACGTACAAAAGGGGAAGGAAATTCTTAAAAATAATTTCTAATAGTCCTATTCCCATGAAAAAATTAGGTTTTTTCTCGTAAACGTGGGTTTTTTCCCATAAGATTTAGATTTTTTCCCATAAAAGTTCAATTTTTTCTCATAAATTTTGGATTTTTTCTCATAATTAATGTGTTTTGCTCTTATTCATTGAATTATTCCCTTAAGTATTTGCTTTATAGGATCATCGTAAAAAAATATATTGCCATAAAATTGATGAAATGGTATTGTTTTATAAATAAAATTTTGAATAAACAGATAAATGAAAATAGGGGGGAGAAGGATGATTCGAAAGTTGACTTCGAAAGATCACGAAGCGGTGTTTGTTTTTTTAAAAGAAGAATCTTCGATGAACCTATTTATCATAGGAGATATCGAACAGTTTGGCTATGACCCAGATTTTCAAGAACTATGGGGAGACTTCGATGAACACGGGGAATTAAAAGCGGTATTATTACGTTTCTATAATTCTTTTATTCCCTATGCGAAAGCTTCTTATGATGTGGAAGGTTTTGCTGAGATTATACGTTCGTATTCCGGTGACTTTCAGCTATCAGGTAAATCGGATGTGGTAGAGCAATTTGAACGGTTAACTGACATTCCGCTAGGGAAAAAACGTGTCATGTATTTTGCCGAATGTAAGTCGACCGAGCATGTACAAAAAGAACTACCTTATGATATTCGTTTAGCAACGATTGATGATGTCGATCGTATCATGGACCTACGAAGCCGCATTGACGAGTTTCAAATCACTCCTAGCTCACGGGACATGCTTATAAAATCTATTGAAACTAACACCGGTCGAACGTATGTGATCGAAGAGGATGGGAAAATTGTTTCCTCTGCGTCCACAGCTGCGGAAAACTCCTTCTCAGCCATGATCGTTGCCGTGTGCACCGATAAAGAATATCGCCAAAAAGGATACGCGAGCGCCATCCTGCAGCGTATCATGTCTGATCTCATTCAAGAAGGAAAATATTTATGCTTATTTTATGATAATCCAGATGCCGGTAAAATATATAAGCGACTTGGTTTTCAAGATATCGGCACGTGGACAATGTATCGATAACGAGTGGGCCATTAGCGGCTCGCTTTTTTTATCTAGATGAGGTATTAGTACTAAAGAAATTCGTAGTTGGCACATAAAAGTTCTTTATAAGCACATAGAATCTCGCATTTGGCACATAGTCTATACAAAAAGGTACATAGAAACTAAATATTGGCGCATCCATAAATATGCTGAGCATCAATCCGGCAATCACAGCATTGAAGATGGTACAATGAAAGAAAATTTTAGCTTATCGCTATAAGGAGGTTTCAATCCCATGGCTCCATCTTTGTTTGTAGCTCACGGCTCGCCGATGATTGCGATACAAGATAATGAGTATACAAAATTTTTACAAAACATAGGTAAACAGATTCAGCCAAAAGCCATTGTGATTTTCACGGCCCATTGGGAACGTGAGGTATTGACGATTTCCTCTATTGAGGGAGAATACGAAACGATCCATGATTTTTATGGATTTCCTGAAGAGTTATTCCAAGTACAATATCCGGCCAAAGGGTCAAAAGAAGTGGCAGCCCTTGTCCAACAACGATTAGAAGAACATGGAATTTCTACAACAATCGATACGAAGCGCGGACTCGATCACGGTTCATGGAGCGTATTAAAGCATTTGTATCCGGATGCCAATATTCCGGTTGTGCAAATATCCGTTCATCCGTTTTTACCACCTAAAGAGCAATATCGGATTGGCGAAGCTTTACGCGGACTAGGAGAGGAAGATATTTTAATTGTTGGAAGCGGAGCCACCGTTCATAACTTAAGATTGCTAAAATGGGGCCAACAAACACCAGAGCCATGGGCAGTGGAATTTGATGACTGGCTCATTGAGCATGTTCAAAAGAAAGATCTCGCCGCACTTTTCCGTTATGAAGAGCTCGCCCCACATGCGTCAATGGCAATCCCTCGTCCCGAACATTTTGTTCCATTATTTATCGCGATGGGAAGCGGAACGATGGACAAGCCTCAATTATTGTTTCGAGCATACGAATACGGAACATTGAGTTACGTGTGTTTTCAATTTTAAACCTAACTGGATACGAAGGAGGCGCACTCATCAGTGGCAAATCATGAATTTTACATGCAGTTAGCCATTCAAAATGCAAAAGCAATGAAAGGGCAAACCGATCCGAATCCACTGGTTGGAGCGGTAATCGTCAATGACAATCGCATCGTTGGAATTGGGGCTCACTTAAAGGCAGGAGAACCGCATGCGGAAATTCATGCGCTTAATATGGCCGGGAACCTTGCAAAAGGGAGCACGATGTATGTGACATTAGAACCTTGTTCACATTACGGTCGAACAGGTCCTTGTGCGGAAGCGGTGGTCCGTGCTGGTGTAAAACAAGTTGTTATCGCCACCCTTGACCCGAATCCGCTTGTCTCTGGGCGCGGAGTACGTATGTTAGAAGAAGCGGGTGTGGAGGTTATTGTTGGGGTGTGTGAAGAAGAAGCGAAAAGAATGAATGAAGTATTTAATAAGTACATCACTACAAAGCTTCCGTTTGTCACCCTTAAATCAGCGATGACGCTTGATGGAAAAATCGCCACCTATACTGCTGACAGTAAATGGATTACGTCAGAAAAAGCGCGAGAAGATGTGCACCAACTTCGTCATGAACATCGGGCGATTTTAGTGGGGGTAAATACGGTTTTAAAAGATAATCCACAGCTCACAACCCGCATTCCTCATGGACGAAATCCGCTACGCGTCATTCTGGATTCGACGTTAAAAATTCCGCTCGATGCCCGTGTGGTAGCTAATAACGAAGCGGAGACGTGGATTTTTACAAGCGAAGCGTATGATAAAAAGAAAAAAGAAGCACTTGAGGACCAAGGAATTCGAGTATTGGTAACGAGTCATCCGTCCCGGGTCGATGTGAAAGAAGTGGTGCGCATACTTGGAGAAGAGCAAATTTCCTCTGTTCTTGTCGAAGGAGGCGGCGAGGTGAACGCCTCGTTTTTGAACAACGGTCTTGTCGATAAAGTGGTCGTTTACGTGGCTCCGAAATTGATTGGCGGGCGCATGGCTCCAACCTTTTTCGAAGGAGAAGGAAAAGCGTTGATGAAAGAAGCCATTGAATTGACAAGCTTTACGGTAACACCAGTGGGACCGGATATAAAACTCGAAGGTTATCCTGTCTATAAAAAAGAAGAAAAATGGAATGACTAAGAAGGGCAGCATGGCGTTGTCCTTCTTTTTTTCAATGTCATTGTTGATTAGTTATTCACACGGCGGCGACTCTAGCGGGAACAAGAAGCCGCAAGACCGTTACTTGAGCGTAGCGAGGGAAGCGGCTTGCCCTAAAAAAGCGTCCGCCTGCAGAGAAATGTATAAATATCAACAGTATCGTTCAACAGACACCCATGCCAATAAAAATTGTCACATGGATGAATAAAATACAGCAAAAGTGATCCACAGTTATTTCAGGGTAGAGCATTTTTAAAAGGAAAGGAAAGGAAATGTGGAAACAATTAAATTAGGTGTGAAACGTTACGATATAGATATCGTGTTGGAAGCGAAATTAAAAGAACTGAGCGTCCCTGTGCATCATGGCCCCATTTTACGAACAGCTGTAAATAATATTATTTGAAAAAAATGAAAATTTTGTCATAAAATTTAAATCCTATGATAAAATGGGGAGGTGGAAAAAGGAGGGGATAAAGTGTCAATTTGGGAAAATCCAACATATGTTCAACTGTTTTCTGCTCGCTTATTATCCAACGCTGGGGATAGTTTGTATGCGATTGCGACGATGTGGCTCGTTCACCAGCTTGGGGGCTCGACGTTTTACACGGGACTTGCAGGATTTCTAGTCTTAATTCCGAATGCGTTGCAAATGTTTTTTGGACCAATTGTAGAGCGTTTGCCCATAAAAAAGACGTTTGTTTTGACTCAATTGGCTCAAGCAATCGTTGTTTTGTTTATTCCGATTGTGGCTCATTTCAATTGGCTAACTGTTGAGTTTCTTTTAGTTATCATGCCTTTACTAGCGCTCATGAACCAACTTGTCTTTCCGATGGAGTCCGCCCTTTTACCAGTGATTTTAGAAAAAGAACAATTAGTCAAAGGAAATATCGCATTTTCTTTTGCTTTTCACGGAATGGAACTCGTTTTTACGACAATAGCAGGCTTGCTTATTGCGACATTTGGGGCCACGACGATTTTATTGGCTGATACCGTCATCTTTTTAGCCGCTATGCTTATTTTCTCGATGTTAAAATTGCCGATTGAACGTCTTAATATGGAAAAACAAGAATCATCCTTTGGCGAGTATGGAAAACAATTAAAAGAAGGGTTACATATTGTATTTCGCTCGTTATTTTTTGTAGCTGCCCTAGGCGGATTAATTGCCAACTTTGCTTTTGGAATGGTGAATGGAGTATTGCCGGATTACGCCGATCATCGTGGGGGCGCGTCTGTCTATGGATTTTATTTAGCGGCCCTTTCATTTGGAATCTTGATAGGGACGTTATTTGCCTCAACGATTGAACGTTTCCCACTTGGTAAAGTGGCTGTGTTCTCCTATGCTGGCTCCGCGGCTCTTTGGGCAAGTGCCATTTACGTACCAAATACATATGCAAGTCTTATTTTACTCGCCTTATCTTTACTGCCAATCGGTGCGACCAATGTCGTCATGGCGGCTGTCGTTCAATCTGTCGTCCCGACGAAATATTTAGCTCGCGTGTCCACTGTTTTAGGCAGTGTATCTGTTGGAGCGATGCCACTTGGGTCCCTCATTGCTGGGGTGTTGGCATTAAAAATTGGAAGTACGCATGTGCTCGCTTCCCCAGCATTAGGACTTTTATTCATTGCATTCTTTTGGCTCCTTATTCCAAGGTTATGGAAATTACCAAAATCGAGTGAAATTCAACCAGAAGATTTCGGACTTAACATAGAAAACCCTCAATTGGACACCTCCACATCGATTTAAACATCCTTCCCATCGTGCGGAAGGATGTTATTTTTGAATCACCCCCCTCCTTTTATAATAAAAACAACCACTTACCCAACAAGATAAGTGGTTGTTATCAATCAATTTCGTTATACAGAATTAGATAAATTCTTTCTCTCCTCATCTAATTGACTGTTTTTATTCTTTTCTTGTAAAAGCTGTTTTAATTGATTTTTACTCTTTCTTGAAGTAAGGATATAGAGGAAATCTCCTGCATGAATGATGGTGTTTCCAGTAGGTGTAATGAGCTGATCTTCTCGAATAATTGCGTTGACTAAAGAACCGTCTGGAAAAGGAATATCTTGTAATGATTTGCCTACAATGGCCGAGTCGGTCTCTATCTCGTATTCAATCATTTCTGCATCTGCTTTTCCAAGCGAAATGAGCTCAAGCGAATGCATCGGAGTAGTTTTCTGTGGACCCGTTAATCCAAGTTTTTCAGCTAAATAGGTAATAGTTGTTCCTTGAATTAAGCAACTCGTCATCACAACGAAAAAAACAACATTAAAGATAAGTTGACTGTTTTCAATATGTGCCAACATAGGGAATGTGGCAAGGACAATTGGCACCGCACCTTTTAATCCTGCCCATGAAAGAAATAATAATTCTTTATTTGTATAATTCATTTTAATCGTAGAAGCAAAAACAGCTATCGGTCTAGCAATAAGCATTAAAATTGCTGAAATTAAGATACCTTTTGAGAAAATGGTCCACGTAAAGAGCTCGGATGGGAAAACAAGAAGACCTAAAATGACAAACATCAATATTTGCATCATCCATGCAAAGCCCTCTGAAAACCGAAAAATCGAATGCCGGTATGCAATTTCTGCGTTTCCAATTATGATAGCTAATACGTACACGGCAAGAAGACCACTTCCGTTCAGAAAAGCCGTGATCCCGTATGTGAGTAAAGCAAACGCAATCGCGAAAATGGGATATAGCCCACTTGAATCAAGATTAATGCGATTTAAAGCTGCAACGGCTAATTTACCGAAAAGAAAACCAACGATAAGAGCAACCCCCATTTGTACAAAGAAAGAACCAACCAACGTTAGTGCATTTGCATCGGGCATCGTAATCAATTCAATCATTGCAACTGTCAAAAAGACAGCCATCGGGTCGTTCGAGCCTGATTCTGCTTCTAATGTTCTACCAACGCGTTCATTAATATTTTGTCCCTTTAACACAGCAAACACGGCAGCTGCATCTGTAGAACCAACGATTGCACCAAACAGGATTGCTTCTAGCCATCCAAGGTCAAGAATCATCTTTGCTGCAAGTGCGACGATTCCAGATGTTAAAATAACCCCAATGGTTGCAAGAGAAAGAGAAGGAAGAATAACAGGGCGAAGCGTACTCCATTTTGTTTGAAGTCCACCCTCAAACAAAATAATAATAAGGGCAAAGACCCCTATAAGTTGGGCGGCACTTGCGTTGTCAAAATAAATAATCCCTAATATATCGCTTCCCATAACCATACCGACCACCATGAATAGAACAAGAGCAGGTACTCCTATACGAGAAGAAAATTTCGTGGTCAAGATACCAGTGATAAATAAAATAGCTGTAAGTAAAACAAATGTATCTGTATGCAAAATATCTTCAAACATGGTTGTCAACTCACTCTCTTTGTTATAAATTTACATCCAATTGGATATAAACAGGATTTTGATTTGTAATCCCTATATATTGACGCGTTTCAGAGGGAGTGGAATGTTGCAGCCTTTTTTGAATGAGTGAAATCGCAATTCCTTTTTTATACGCATGATAGCCGAATGTTTTACGAAGTGTGTGGGTACCAATTGAACCTTTCACTCCTGATAGTTTAGCTGCTTCATTAATAATTCGGTAAGCTTGCTGACGAGTAATTGGTTCATTCGTTTTTCTTGATTGAAAAAGGTAATCGGTGTAGCTGAGTAAACTTTCTTGAATATATGCTCGTAAAGAGTTACGAACATGATCGTTAAAATATACGGGTGGATCAGTGTAAACAGAGGATTGAAGGTAGTGAAGAATTTCACCTGATTCGCTCATAACGTCTTTTACATGTAAATGCAGTAAATCATTAATTCGGATACCTGTATTAATTCCAAGCAAAAATAAACAATAGTCACGCAGTGAACGTCGTTTTAAAAATGCTTTTATTGATAGAAGTTGTTTTTCATCTTTAATTGCTTCAACAGTTTTCATTGCACTTCCTCCGATGTAACATAACATAATTATATCATAGCTTTATGTTACATTAAATTTATGTTTTTACTATTCGGAAAAATAGTAATAAAAGACAAGAAGGCAAACATTCTAGTTGTGCCCCCTTCCTTATGATGAACGTAAAAAAGGGATCACCTTTTACCTCCTTCCATTTCTTAGTGTGTCCCTGTCCCCCCAAGCCCCTATCCTAAAACTAGAGTAATTTGTCCAATAAGCCACACATCTAACGGATTCACATGTCCTGACCAACGTAACATCTCCTAATTATTCCTTCCATACCTGAATTTCATAAGTGTCTAACGCTTTTTATAGACAAACATACAAGCGAATGTTAAAGATTGTACATATTTTGTGAAAAAGGCGAAAGTGGGGAACGAAGATGGATACTACGGGTCACCATTTTATTATTGAATCCTACGGTTGTTCGGAAAGTCGTTTGAACTCAGGCGAATGGTTGGAAAAAGAAATGAGCAACATAGTGAATCAAGTTGGAATGAATAAGTTATCGAGTCATTTTCATCCCTTCTATCCAGAAGGGGTAACGGGAGTCATTGTGTTAAGTACCTCTCATTTTTCCATACACACGTGGCCAGAAAAAAAGTATGCGGCACTCGATTTGTACACGTGCGGAGACACATCAACGGATCGGTTATGGAAGGCCATTGAAACATTTACTGAACAAATTGGAGCGCAATTCACTCAAGTTTACTATGTACCTAGAGGAAATAAAACTCATTCAGACCCAATTTTACGAAAACAATGGACTTCTCAAAATAAAGACAATCGATTAACTACCCAAATGGAGCATCTCCAAATGATCAAGCCAAACCAAAGTAATGAGTGGGATATAATTCAATTAAAAGAAATATTAAGCGGAGAACATCATGTCCATTATCAAGGAAAAAGTCCGTTTCAAGATATTTTTATCGTCGAAGCAAACGACCTTCGTCTTTATTTAGATTATGAGTTGCAATTTAGCTCGATCGATGAACGTTATTATCATGAAGCACTTGTTCATCCGGCGATGTCATGGAACGACAAACGAGAACGTGTCCTTATTTTAGGTGGGGGAGATGGGTTAGCTCTTAGAGAAGTATTAAAATATCCGGATGTACAACAAGTGGAGTTAGTCGATATTGATCCGGTTGTATTAGAGGCTGCTCGGACGGTTCCAGCGTTAACGAAGCAAAACAACCGAGCGTTCTTTGATTCGCGTGTCACGGTTCATGTGAAAGATGCCAATGCATTTATCGAAAAATGCCAAAAACAATATGATGTTATTATTATTGATTTTCCGGACCCTGTAGACGAAGTGATTGCCGAACTTTACACAAAAGAACTGTTCGAGAAAATCGCAAGACGACTATCAAAAACGGGTACGCTCGTCTGTCAATCCAACTCAACAGAAGATACACCAATCGTCTTTTGGAGTATTGCGAAGACGATGGAAGCGGCGGGATTATTCACATTACCATATGAACGGATTGTTCCGTCCTTTGGTATTTGGGGATTCCATTTGGCGGCCCATCAACCGTTAAAAGAAAAAATGTTTTACGTACCTGTCCCTCATCAAGCCCTCCCTGATCCAGTAACGAAACTTTTCCAGTTAACAAACCGGGCACAAAGAACCGAGCCGTATGCCGTTGTTCATACGAAAAAACAATCTCAACTTCATGACATTTATCAAAAAGAAATTCGAAACTTAAATAGGTAAGTAAGACGTCTGACAAATTTTACAAGTCAACCGTTTTTATGTATGATATAAACAATTGTTTAAAATCTAAACAATTGTTTATTTTCTATACAAATAACAGACAATTACCGTTTCAATAGGGGGGGGATGGAGTTGAACAAACGTGAAAAGCAAATTTTAGAGCATATACGAGTCAATCCGTTCATATCCCAGCAAGAATTAGCAGATTCCTTAGGAATTTCTCGTCCAGCGGTAGCTGGATATATTTCATCGTTAATGAAGCAAGGGAAAATTTTAGGTAGAGCGTATGTACTTCCAGCGGATGAACGAATCATTTGTATCGGTGGGGCCAACATTGATCGAAAAGGATATGTGGATGAGCTTCAAATGGGGACGTCAAACCCCATTCAATTTTTATCAACAACTGGAGGAGTCGCTCGAAATATTGCAGAGAATTTAGGACGACTCAATATACCTGTCTCCTTAGTTAGTACGGTTGGCCTCGATGCTGAAGGTGAGCAATTGCTTGAAGATACAGGAAAATATGTAGATACACGGTTGGTAATGCATGTTACTGGACAAAATACTGGATCGTATACCGCGATCCTTTCTCGTGACGGGGAGTTGATCACCGCATTTGCCGATATGAATGTGTATGACACGATGACCCCAAAAGTGATGGAGACCTTTCGGCAAGAGCTGTTGAATGCACGTGTAATTGTTTTAGATACGAATATATCAGCAGAGTCGATTGATTGGGTCATTCAATTTTGTCGGGAAGAAGAAAAAACATTATGTCTTGCTCCCGTGTCGTCATTGAAAATTAAAAAGTTACCTGCTCAATTACATGGTGTTAACTTTTTCATTGCCAATGAGCATGAAGCAAGAACGTACACAAATATGATGAAGGAAGACTTGGAAAGTGTTTGTGATCAACTCCTTTCGTTAGGTTGTGAGAAAGTTGTGATTACAAGGGGAAAAGATGGGGTTGTCTATAAATCAAAAGAAGAATACGGACTCATCGATGCCCCAAAGGCCGACGTTGTCGATGTGACTGGTGCTGGAGATGCCTTTATTGCCGGCTTTTTATTCGGACATTGGCAAAACCAAACGTTAAAAGAGGCTTGTCAATACGGGATGAGTTGTTCGATTATTACTCTTTCAACTAAAGAAACGGTATCGACTGAATTAAACAAACAGCGATTATTACATACTGTAAACACTTATTTTCAAAAGGAGGACGAACAATGAAGCTATCAACGTATGTTGTTTTATCAGAAGAAGTAAAAGAAGCTTTACGATCCAATCAACCAGTCGTTGCGTTAGAATCGACAATTATTTCACACGGCATGCCGTATCCACAAAATGTAGAAACGGCTCTTGAAGTCGAAGAAGTGATTCGAAAAAACGGAGCCGTACCAGCAACCATTGCCATTATTGAAGGAAAAATAAAAGTAGGTCTCACGAAAGAGGAAATCGAATTTTTAGGAACAAGCAACGACATTGAAAAAGTAAGCCGAAGAGACCTTCCGTATATTTTAGCGAAGAAAAAGCATGGAGCGACAACGGTGGCTGCAACAATGATTTGTGCGGATTTAGCTGGCATTCGAGTGTTTGCAACTGGTGGAATCGGTGGTGTGCATCGGGGAGCAGAAAAGACAATGGACATTTCCGCTGACTTACAAGAGCTGGCACAGACAAACGTGGCGGTCGTTTGTGCTGGGGCGAAGTCGATTTTAGATTTAGGTCTTACCTTAGAATATTTAGAAACCAACGGTGTACCAGTCATCGGATACGGCACCAATATATTACCAGCCTTTTATTCAAGAACAAGCCCGTATCATGTAGACTATCAATTAGACACACCAGAAGAAATAGCTGAGCTTATTCAATTGAAATGGGAATTAGGTTTACAAGGAGGATTGGTCATTGCCAACCCTGTTCCGAAAGAACATGAACTTGAAGAGTCCTATATTCATTCGATCATCAACCAAGCCCTTCAAGAAGCGGAAGAAAAGAAGATTACAGGTAAAGAAGTAACTCCATTCTTATTGGATCAAGTGAAGACATTAACAGAAGGAAAAAGTCTCGAAGCGAATATTGCGCTTGTCAAAAATAACGCCCAATTAGCTGCGTGCATAGCTAAAGCGATGGTAAAAAATAAATAAGGAATATGATTGTTAAACATACGTTTGTTTAATAAAAACGAACCTTATCTTTCAAGGAATACATCTATTAATCAAACGTTTGATTAATAGATATAAAATGATCGTAGACAAACAAATCCCCCATTTCCCATTCGATTGGTAAAGGAAATGGGGGAATTTTTATATAGAAGAACAGAGCTGGAATTCACTTATTGGTTTTTCCATTTAATGTTGCAGCCAAGGCTTGGACGTTGATTTGGATCAACTGGCTCCCCTTTTAACAATTGATCAAGGGCCTTGCGAATAGATTCACCGGTAACCGGGATGTCATTTCCAGGTCGAGAGTCGTCCAATTGACCACGATATACGCATTTTAGGTCGCCGTCAAAAATGTAGAAATCAGGAGTACATGCAGCGTCATATGCTTTCGCCACTTCTTGAGTTTCATCGAATAAATAAGGGAATGGGTAACCAAGCTCTTCGGCAACCTCTTTCATTTTTTCTGGTGAGTCATCTGGATAGTTTTCGACGTCATTAGAGTTAATTGCCACAAATGAAATTCCTTTTGGCATATAATCATTCGCTAGTCGAACAAGCTCATGTTGCACATGTTTGACGAATGGACAGTGGTTACAAATGAACATGACTACTGTTGCTACGTCCGATTTGATGTCGTTTAAGGAAACATTTTTTCCAGAAACAACATCAGGCAATGTAAACTGTGGTGCTTCTTTTCCAAGCGGAAACATATTCGATTCTGTTCGGGCCATCGGAAACAACCTCCTTAAATAATCTCATCTCTATCGTACAAAAGGTTCCTTCGAATCACAAACAAAATGGTAAAAAATGATGGGGATTGGCGTTTTGAATTTTTATACAATAATTGTAAAGGTTTTGAAATAAAATATTTTTTACTGACGGTATAGGAAAGACACTTACATGGATGATAGGATAGAAAACATGAAATGGAAAGTATTTAGAAAAATTTTATAGGTGTTGAAATAGTAAGGTTTTCCAAATATTAAAGAATGATTTCAATTATATTAAAATACGTTTATTATTCTTTTAAAAAGTACTTCTTTACAGAGGTAAAGCAAAAAAGTGTTGTATTTTATAAATTACTTGTTTTATAATTTTGATAAGTTATTTATATTTATAAATAACCAGAATTTTTTTAAAAAAGGGGGAAGTTTGCTTGGAGAACTTCGTAAATGACATAGTAGGGATTTTATGGAGCTCACCGCTCATCTATCTATGTCTCGGGGTAGGATTAGTTTTTTCCATCATGACTCGCTTTTTACAAGTAAGACACTTAAAGGACATGATTAAGCTCATGTTCCAAGGAAAAAGCTCAGACGCAGGGGTATCATCATTTCAGGCCTTGGCAATTGCTCTATCTGGACGTGTTGGTACTGGTAACATTGCTGGAACAGCAACGGCGATTGCGTTCGGGGGACCGGGAGCGGTATTCTGGATGTGGACGATCGCCTTTATCGGAGCAGCTAGTGCGTTTATCGAATCAACTCATGCACAAATTTATAAGGTTAAACAAGATGGGGAATATCGTGGAGGACCAGCCTATTATATTGAAAAAGGTTTAGGCTGGAAATGGTACGGTGTTTTATTTGCAATTTCCGCTATTTTTGCCATGAGTTTATTAATGCCAGGTATTCAATCTAATTCTATTGCTTTAGGATTAGAAAATGCTTTTGGTATTAGTCCATTTATTACCGGAATTATTCTTGTTGCTATTATCGGTATCATTATCTTTGGTGGAGTAAAACGTATTGCAACGGTTGCACAATACGTTGTTCCGTTCATGGCTGTCGGTTATATTCTTCTTTCACTTATTATCATTGCTTTAAACATTACTGAGCTACCAGCTGTTTTTGCATTAATTTTTAAAAGTGCCTTCGCTTTAGATTCTGCCTTCGGTGGTATTGTCGGTGCGGCTATTTCTTGGGGAGTAAAACGTGGAATTTACTCTAACGAAGCTGGTCAAGGTACTGGACCTCACGCAGCGGCAGCAGCCGAAGTCTCCCACCCAGCTAAACAAGGACTTGTTCAAGCATTTTCTGTCTACATCGATACATTATTAGTATGTTCCGCAACGGCGTTCATGATTTTATTTACTGGTATGTACAACGTAGAAGATCCAGATGGAAACTTCCTTCGTGAGAACTTGCCAGGTGTCGAAGCAGGTCCTGCTTACACGCAAGCCGCTATTGAAACAGTATTCCCAAGCTTCGGTGCTGGCTTTGTAGCGATTGCCTTGTTCTTCTTTGCCTTTACAACTATTATGGCATACTACTACATGGCGGAAACAAATATCGCCTATTTAACGCGTGGCCGTAACAGCAAAACACCAATGTTTGTTTTAAAAGTTGTATTACTAGCAGCAACATTCTACGGTGCTGTAAAAACAGCAAAACTTGCATGGGCACTTGGTGATATCGGCTTAGGAATCATGGTATGGCTCAACGTCATTGCCATCGTTCTTCTCGCTAAACCAGCCTTAGTGGCATTAAAAGATTACGAAGAACAGAAAAAACAAGGATTGGATCCTGTCTTTGACCCAGAAAAACTCGGAATTAAAAATGCTGATTATTGGGTAGAAGAGTACAAAGGAGAAGAAAATCGAGTTTCATAATATTATATGGAAGACGTGTGAAGGAAGAGGTTTCTTCACACGTTTTTTGTTGAGAGCGAATAGTTTTTTCCTATTCAGACAGATTTAAAGAATGGTACTGTTTCCGTTGTTGGTATTGGTATCTGGCTCAACCTTTTATATAGAACTTCGACTTAAGATCGGACTTGAACGGATGATAAAGAAGCTCGAAATATGTGGGAAAGCAACTGGATGGTCATTAAAATTCGATAGTAGTTGATTTTGGGGTAGATGGTTAAGGAAAGTAATTGGTTAGAAATTTTGGTTCTCCGTCTAATGTTGGGGTGGTAAAGAAATCAGGCCACCCCTAACCTATATGTAGACATATTCCTTTATACTGATGTCTCAATAAGATTCTTGCTCGAAATCTCTTGAAGTTTTTATATCCATAGCCGTTTCGCTTGATGACTTTTGTCGTATTATTGATTTCTTCCAAAAAGCCATTGGAATGACCATACACAAAGCTATTAAGGATTTCTACTTGCCAATTTCGAAACGTTTCTATCGCTTGTTTCATCTCTGGAATTCCTGATTCCTCTACTACTTGATAAAATGCTTCCAGCTCGGAAAAGCGTTTTCCGCAAGCACAGGCATATCGACGACGTTTATACCAAATATACGTCATCCGTTCAAACCATTTTAAATGTTGAACTTTTTGCCATCGATAATCATGAACTTTGTTGGTGAGTTGACCACAGTCAGGACAAGGGTGTGGCTTTTGCTCCATTTCCACATAGAGGAGGATTTCCCCTTTACGCTCCTCCATTTTTATCACCTGACAGTCTTTTAATCCTGGGATATTCATGATAGAATTCATAGTACACGCAACTCCATTCTTTTTACTTGTTTCTGGACAATTCAAGTATAAAAGAATGACGGGGTTGCGTGTCTTTTTTTTGACCAAAATTGTATGAAAACCCCAACATTTATTATAGAGCCTTAAAATAAAAGAAAAAGACGAGTACAAACAATTTGTACCCGTCTAATTGTTGATTATGGAAGATGTACTGGGTAATATGCTGGTGCTACTGCACCAAAAGTTGCAAGAGCAAACATCGCAGTTACCATAAATTTTGTAACGAACTTTTTCATTGCTATCCCTCCTTTCATATTTATTTTCTTAGTTTTTCAATTTCATTAATATGTTTTAAAAAGATATCTACCACATCTGGGTTATAATATTTTCCTCTGTATTTTTTAATTTCTTCTACTGCTTCATCTTGTGTTCTTCGTTTTTGATAAACCCTATCACTTGTCATTGCATCATATGAATCTACGACTGAAACAATTGAGGCCCCTAAGCTAATTTCACTTCCTTTGAGACCATGAGGATACCCAGTTCCGTCCCATCTTTCATGGTGTTGCTCAACAATAAGGGCTGCTTTGTCAATAAAAGGGTAGTTAAGTCCTTTTAAAATTTGTGATCCGTAGATTGTATGTTTTTTCATAATATTAAACTCTTCTTCTGTTAGTCTTCCAGGTTTATTTAATATTTCAAGTGGAATTTTAACTTTTCCAATGTCATGGAAAAATGAACCATAGCTAAGAATTAGTAATTCAGAAGAATCTAGACCTAACTTTTCACCAAGAAATATTGCCATATTTTTTATATTATCACAATGATGTGCAGTATATCCATCTTTTTCCTCTATTGAGATAGCCATTTTCTCCATCTCAGATGATGTATGTGCATAATGTTGAAACACAGGTCTAGAAGAAATATAAAGAAATTCAACATCAGTAAGTGATGTGAATATATACGAGTGTTCTTGATTGACATTTGTAATTGAGAATCCAGGATAAATGGTTTGTATGTTTTCTTGAACCTTTAATGACATTTCTCCACTTAACAACATAAAAAACTCTAAATACCCTTCACCATCAGGGACTATAGCCCATTTCTTCCCGGCTTCCATTTTTTCATGGATGACTTGGGTTCCGTCGCCGTCCCCAATGAGACTAATTTCAATACCGCGCATTTTGACAACTTTTATATTTGATTCATTTAAAGTCGTAATATGAAAGGAGTTTTTGTAGGATTTTTGCTCGTCCATGTAGCCACCTCATAATTTTGGCACGTTGATAAAAGAAATGTGCAAGAATAATAGTTTATCCTTATTATATTTTTTTTCAATTTTGAATTCAATTTTGGATTAGGGCAAAAATTCCAACTTCCACTTTTATTGAATAAAATTGGAATTATGAATGCAACCATATTTTTTTAAAACAATTCTAAATATCTATTTTTTAGTTAAAAATATAGTTCTAACTACCTATATAGGATAAATGCGAGAATTATTAGTTCGAAAAAATTGTCAACTATATTTTGGTTATTCTGAAAAATATTTTACCTTCTCTATCATTTTTTTACAATAATTGAAAGCTAGTATTACAAATTAGTCATAAGGATTTGTCATGTAGCATTGCTAATACATGAAGAATAAATAATCCAAATTTTACAAATGATATTAAAACAATATTTATATTAGCCCCTTTTATTAGCCCCTTTTAAAGTGGGAGATGTAAAATTGGACATACAGTTTAGGAGAGTAAAAATCGTAATAGGAGATTGGTTATGAACAAAGAAGCGCAACGAATTGCCATTCGAATTGCTGGTATATATGTAGCCATTGGAGTGATATGGATTTTACTTACGGACTATTATTCGTTTATTTTGTCGAAAGACAATATCCAATCATACATTACCTTTCAGCGATATAAAGGTTGGTTTTTTACGATGGTAACCGGGGTGTTGTTTTATTATTTAATTGAACAACGTACTCAACGATTGATTCAATCTAAGGACGAACTCGAGAAAAAAGAAAAACAGCTTCAACAAAGTACGCTTCGATATCAATCGTTATTTATTCATAATCCGAACGGTGTCATTGAATTGGATTTAATGGGAAACCTCGTTTCATTAAATCCATCGGGAGAAGACATATTTAAAATTTCAACGGAAGAAGCGAAAGGAAAAAGGATTGATCAATTCATTGACTCAAAGGAAATGGACAGAGTGAGAAACTATTTTTATGAGGTCGTAAATGGGCAGTCCATAAAGTTTGAAACGTTATTAATTAATAAGGAAGGGAACGTAAGAAACATCCGTTGTGCACTTATTCCAATCATCGTTTCCGAACAAGTATCTGGTGTGTATGGAATTATTAGCGATATTACGGAACAAAAGAAAAATGAAGAAATGATGATTATGAACGAAAAAATGTACGTCATCGGTCAACTAGCCGCGGCGGTCGCTCACGAAATACGCAATCCATTAACTTCTATTAAAGGTTTTGTTCAATTGATGCACGAAACCAAATCGTTGAATCCAGCTTATTTAGATATCATGATGTCGGAAATTGATCGGTTACATACGATTACAAGCGAGATGCTCCTATTAGGAAAAAAACAAGAAGCCCAATTAGCTCCGATCGATTTAGGGGTTCTGTTAAAACAAGTAACGGTCCTTATGGAAGCTCAAGCTCATTTAAATAATGCCGACCTTTCCTTTAAGCAACCTTTCAAAGGTGACATTACAGTATTTGGAGACTCCAATCAATTGAAGCAATTGTTTATTAACATTATTCAAAATAGCATTGAAGCGATTAAAGACAATGGGAAAATCGATATTGTTTTGGATGTTCAAGAAAGTACTGCGGTGGTAACGGTTACGGACAATGGACAAGGAATGGAGGAAGAGCGGATCAAACGACTAGGGGAACCTTTTTACTCGACGAAAGAAAAAGGGACGGGACTTGGACTAGCTGTTTGTAAAAAAATTATTGAAAGGCATGAAGGAAATATCGAATTTGATAGTGAAGTAGGCAAAGGAACAACCGTCACCGTTCGATTACCGATTCAAAAGGCTGCCGAATAGGGGAGTCTTTTTATTGTTTAGTCGTGCTGTTTGATAAAAGTGAAAATTGACATTAGGTGGGAAAGATGGTTTGATAAAAATATATGTAAACTATTTTTTCAGAGAGGTTAACAAAATATTCGGGATGGGGGAATTTTGGCATGGAAACAAACATGGTAACGACGAACTTGTGGGAACGGTTGGCGGATAAAGCATTGCAGGGGGAAGTTTTAACAAAAGAAGAAGCATTATCGGTATTAAATGCAGACGATGATGAACTTTTACCGCTTATGCAAGCAGCCTTTCGAGTTCGACAAACGTATTACGGGAAGAAAGTGAAATTAAATATGATTATTAATGCGAAAAGTGGGTTATGTCCAGAAGACTGTGGCTATTGCTCTCAATCTATCGTCTCTAATGCACCTATTCAAAAATATACGTTGTTAGATAAAGAGACATTAGTAGCTGGGGCAAAAGAAGCGCTAAACCGGAAAGCTGGGACGTATTGTATTGTCGCGAGCGGTCGGGGAGCTACTGATCGGGAAGTGGATCAAGTGGTCGAAGCGGTAAAAGAAATTAAGAAAGAGATGCCGTTAAAAATTTGTGCGTGTCTAGGAATTTTAAACGAAGAAAAAATGGCGAAGTTAAAAGAAGCTGGGGTCGACCGGTACAATCACAATTTGAATACAAGTCGGGGGCATTATTCAGAAATTACAACGACGCACACATACGATGATCGCGTAGAGACGGTGAAACATGCGAAACATGCCGGCATTTCCCCGTGTTCGGGTGTGATTGTGGGTATGGGAGAATCGAAAGAAGATATTTACGAAATGTCATTAGAACTAAAAGAATTGGATGCTGACTCGATTCCAGTCAACTTTTTAAATCCTATTGCAGGTACTCCACTGGAAAATATGAAGAAACTCAACCCAAGATATTGCTTAAAAGTGCTTGCCATGTTTAGGTTTATGCACCCAACAAAAGAGATTCGCATTTCAGGGGGTCGGGAAGTGAATTTACGATCGTTGCAAGCACTTGGACTTTATGCGGCGAATGCTATTTTTGTCGGCGATTATTTAACGACAGAGGGGCAGGCGGCAACCGTAGACCATCAAATGATTGAAGATTTAGGATTTGAAATCGAATAGTAAGAGAAAGACGACTCCGATTGGGAAGTCGTCTTTTTAACGGGATATTCTTTTTATGTGAAAATATGAATTGAAATGATTTTCTAAAAGTTGGTTTAATTTTAAAAATAATATCTGAGTAAAGTGATAGGTAAATAGAACTTTTAAAAGTAAAATTATGATAAAATACATTATTAGTAGTAAAATCGACATATAAATGACAGTTATTCTAACTTTTAAAAGGTAGGATACGATTACATGGGGAAGAATCAACCTAAATGGCAAAAAGTGTTCCTTCATAGGGTGTTACTTGTATTGTTAGTGATTATGATTTTATCGGGCATCGTTCAGTTTTTCCTCTTGCAACATCAAGTCAAAAGTGAACTGGAACATCGTTCAGAACTCATATTAAATACGATTAGCCGAGAAATCGAAAAGTCAGAGCGAGCGTCTCAACTAATTGAACATCAGATCGACTTAAACTTATATGCTTTTGCTCGAAATATTGAGCAAGAATTAAAATCCCAATCTGTAGAGGAAATGACAAATGAGCAATTAGAAAATATAAGGAAAGAACTGCAAATAGCTGGTATTACAATATTCGCGCAAAAAGGGAATGATATTGTTGGCATCAAGTCGACTGATCCTGTTGAGATTGGTTTAAGTACGAAAGCATTTCATTTTTTTACATATGCCAATGCCCTGTTAAATGAAGAACGTATCCAAGTAAACGAAGCAAGTTTTGTAGACGATCAAATGATTGTTATGCCCATTATCCAATCTACTTCTCATTCTGAGGAAAAAGTATTTTACAAGTACGGGTACTATCATCCAAAAGGGAAAGACTACATTATTTGCTTGTTTATCGAAGCGGAAGATGTAAAAAAATTTACCGATTCGATTCACCCGAATGTGACAATCGAAAAAATTTTAAATGAAGATCCTTATATTAAAGAAGTGGCTGTGTTCGATATTTCAAATCAACAAATGAATATCATTGCGGGATTGTTTCACCTAAAAAGTAAAGAAGACAGGCAAATGGTGGAACAGCGAAAAATAGGTAAAAAAATTTCCTATCTTGATTCTACCCATTCGGAAGACGTATTTAAAGTTTTTTACCCTATTCCACAAGATCGAATGATTTATGTAGCGCTTGATTATCAACGAATGAGGCAATCATTAATGATTCATTCATTCCTTATGGCAAGTACAGGAATGATTGCCCTCCTTTGTTTATACTTCTTGATTCGTCGCTTGTTCCAGCAAATATCTAATCAGATGAATAGAATTGTAGAAAAAGTGAAGCGCATTTCTAAAGGTGACTATTATTTATTGATTGACTTTGATGAACAGCCGTATGAATTTCGAGAGTTAGCCCAGTCGATTAATAAAATGTCATTAAACCTGCGCCAATCATTTGAACGAATCATTCACGAAAAGCAGTTTCGTGAAGAGATTTTATCTTCCATCCCGGTTGGTATAATTACGGTGAATCAACGGACGAATGAAATGGAAGTGAATAAGACGGCGAAGGAACTGTTAAATTTAAATGAAGAACGAATGAATCTAGTGTCACAATATCTTTATCTGGACGAAAAAAATGAAGCCATTTGGAACTGGTTTTACTCGAATGAATTTTTCCATACCCGTAAAACAAAAATTGTTCGAGGAGACGAAACGTATACGGTGCTTGTTTCCCAGACGCCATTAATGAATAAAAAAGGGGAACGCATCGGGAAAATTTTTTACTTTATTGACGTTTCGGAATTCCATCGCCTCGAGCGAAAAGTGGCTAATATGGAGAAGTTAGCAACCATTGGTGAGCTTGCAACAGGAGCAGCTCATGAAATTAAAAATCCGTTAACGGTTATTCAAGGGTTTATGACATTACTTCAGCACCAAATGTCCGATGAAGAAAACGAAAAGTATCGGATTCCTTTAATCCTTAAGGAAATTGATCGTATGAATGATATTGTAAACGATATGTTGATGCTGGCGAAACCGAAACGGTTGAATCTAGAGTATGTGTCGTTAAAACAAATTATTGATGAGATGCTCCCGCTGTTAGATGATCAAGTACAAAATCGAATTTCTATTGAGGTTGATGTCGATCCATCGATTATGATTGATGCTGATATTGACCGATTAAAACAAGTGTTTTTAAATATTATTATGAACAGTATTCAGGCCATTGAGGGTCAAGGGAAAATCGAAATTGTTGCCAAAGTCGACGATCGGTTTGTTCAAATTTTTATTAAAGATACGGGAAAAGGAATTCCGCGTGAGTGGCTCGATAAAATATTTGAACCGTTCGTTAGTACGAAAGAATACGGAACCGGCCTTGGTTTGACAATTATTCAGCGAATTATTGATAGCCATGGAGGAGATATTCAAGTAGTTGAAACTGGGCCTAGTGGTACAGTGTTTCAAATTCAATTGCCTCTTAGTCAAGATATTGTCACCGCTCAACCGTAACAATGGTTGGGCGTTTTTGGTGTTTTGAGGAATGATTCGTTTTTAGTAAGGGGAAAAGAGTTTTGGATAAATAAATTGGAGGTTTTTTATGGGAAAATAGCAGAAAAGGGTTCCTTCTATACTATAATGGAAAGTAATCGGGGAGAAGAAAGGGAGATGTGATGAAACGTACGTTAAGAGGGCATCATTTATTATGTGTTCATGGTTTTCAAGGAATGGGGTATAGTCCAGCATTTGTAGAAAAAATGAGCGAAATTGTACAGGATATTCGCAATGACCGGCTTGATTTTCCGATTCGAGTAATTGAAGGATTAGATGAGGCGTGTCGAGCGTGCCCCCACCATGGAATCGGCCGATGTGAAGCAAGTGAACAATCGGATGCACACGTCCGCTTTCTCGACCGCAACGTCATCGAACACCTAGGACTCGAAAAAGGTAAAGAATATCCTAAATCATTATTAATCGCCCTAACCGCCACCAAAGTAAGACCCGAAGACCTAGACTCGCTCTGCAAAGGATGCTCCTGGCTATCTTATGGCATCTGCAAACAAGGAATCCAGAAACTGCGGGAAAAATACTTTAATGAAGTGGGGGACAGTCCCGCTGCACGTTAAAGGGTTAACGTTTTAGAGTAGTGGGGGACAGTCCCCAGTTGATTTAACGTATTAATGTGATAGGGGACTGACCCCAATATTGACCCCAATATATGTCGAGGTGTTAGATAGATGAAAAAAGTTGCTAAAACGAATGCGATGAGAATATTGGATCAGCAGAAGGTACCCTACGATATTTTTTCCTATGACACGGTAGATAAAAAAATTGACGGGGTTTCCGTTGCGGAGAAGATTGGAAAGCCATCAGAAGAAGTGTATAAAACGTTGGTGTGTCAATCACCAGATAAAGAATTATATGTGTTTCTCCTACCTGTTCATTTAGAGCTCGATTTAAAAAAAGCGGCTCAGCTTGTAGGGGAAAAGAAATTGGAGCTTCTCCCAGTAAGTGAACTACAAAAATGGACAGGTTACGTTCGGGGCGGATGTTCTCCTATTGGAATGAAAAAGAATTATCCAACATGGATTGATAAACACGCTGAACACCTATCCCACATCATCGTCAGCGCAGGAAAAATCGGACTCCAACTTTCTCTATCTGTATCTGATCTACTCCAAATCACTAAAGCACAACTAGGTGACATCGTAAAAGATTGATTTAACACTTTAAAGTTGTGCGGGACAGTCCCGCGATGCTTTAAAGCATCACGGGACTGTCCCCTATTGTTTTAAAGCTTTAATGAAGTGCGGGTCTGTCCCCTGCTTATTTAAAATGTTAAAGCGTTCCATATCTGTTTGTTCAACGAACTTTCGGTAGTGTTCTTTTTGAGGATGTGGGAAATAGGATAAGATTTTTTCGGTGGTGATGTGGGGGTTCGTTTGTTGGGTGATGTAGGCGGAGTAGCTACTCCATTTGTAGTTTTCGGGAGTTGTGACCATTTTAGCTTCTAGTGGATTTAGGTGGATATATCTACTGACATCTAGAAAGTAATCGGGGGTAACGATAAGTTTGGCACCGTATCGGCCTTGAAAAACGTGACCAACGAGATGGTAACGGTGGTTAAAGTAAATGGCATAACGAGTATGGAGTCTTTTCATAATGTCTTTAGGATGGTGATTGATTGTTTCCAATTGGAGATGGATATGGTTGGGCATAAGGCAGTATGAATGAAGATAAAAGGGGAAATAGGAGCGCGCATCTTCCAATAATTCCAAGTACATCAGACGATCTTTATCATCATAAAAAATCTTTGACCTCCGATTGCCTCGAGCGGTAATATGGTACATCGCTCCAGGAAACCAAACACGCGGCCTTCTCGGCATTCACAACACCTCTTTATTTTTTGTATCTAACCATCTATCCATATTCAACACAATTATTGATTTTCCTTCTTAAGAGTAAAATGAATGACACAAAGGGTACTTTAATGAATTAACTTAGTGAGGGACAGTCCCGCGTTACATTAATGCTTTACAACTTTATATGAACGCGGGACTGTCCCCACATCCTTTAAAGTACAAAAGCGGCCCTTTATTAGAGCCGCTTTTTACGTTAGTTTAAGCGATTTTTTTGTTGGCATTGATGGTAGGGATTTTGCGTAAGCGGTGGGCGAGGATGCCGGCGAAAATGGCTAATGTTAAGTCTTTTGGAATGAATAAGACCATCCAGCCCCAGGCCATGGTGTATGTGAAGCCTTCTGGTGCTGCTGCCCAAAGTTTAAACGCTAGGTACATCCAGTTCGTACCGACTAAATAGTTGACCGCTGTTCCGACGATGGCGGCGACAATGAATCTTCCAAATGTCGGTTTCGCTTCGACGATTTTTCCGGCCACATATGCTGCAAAAATAAAAGAAACGATAAATCCGAATGTTGGTGAAAGAATACTAGAAAAACCTCCCCCAAACTTTGCAAACACCGGAGCACCGAATAAACCAATCAACATGTATAAAAGCATCGAAATACTTCCTAACCGACTGCCTAGGATAACCCCTGCTAACACCGCAAAAAACGTTTGCAGCGTAATCGGCACTTGTCCGATCACCATGAATGGTGCAAATGACGTAATATTTGCCCCAATCGCCATTAACGCAGCAAATAATGGCGCAAGGACCATATCTCTTGTTGTTAATTTACCCTTTGTTTCCATGATTCCACCCCTTATGTAGTTCTCTCTTTTAGCATACGAACCCACAGGATATATGTCAACCTAAATTTAAATAAGGTTAACAAAAATACCGCTTAAAATACGCCTCGAGTCGTAGATGAAAATAAAGCTCGGGCTCGTTATGGGATATATGAAGAAAAGATAAGATGAAGACAAGAAAGGAGGGAACGCGGACGATGAAAAAGATTGCTTTATTTACACTAGGGATCATATTAGCCTGTATCATTTTAGCCCACCTTGGACCAATGATCGGCCTGCTTATTTCATCCATTATTTTCTACTATGCTTTCAAAAAATGTTTAAAGGCCGAAAAAACGAGCGTCAAAATTTTGCTAGGGACGATTGCGGTCATCGCCTTAATCGCCAGTTTGTCCAACATTCCTGCCGTCATCGGGCTGCTCGCCTTAGTGGGATTGTACTATATCCATAAAAACTGGAAAAAACAACCGTCATCACCTAAAGATGACGATCCGTTCACCAACTTTGAACGCGAATGGCAAAAACTACAACAAACTAATTGAAAGGGGTTATTGAAATGGGATTGTTTACACGATTAAAGCAAGTAATTGAAGCTGATTTACACGACTTAATCGATCAAAAAGAACAGAAAAATCCAATGGCGATGCTAAATCATTACTTACGTCAATGCGAACAAGAAGTGGAAAAAGTGAAAAAGCTCGTCGAACGCCATTACACGTTAAAAAATCAATACGAAAGAGAATGGCATGAAGCGAAAAAGATGGCTGAAAAGCGGAATCATCAAGCAGCCGTTGCTCAAGAAGCGGGAGCTGACGACTTATACCAATTTGCATCAACGGAACAACACCAATACGAAGAACGAGCACAACGCCTTGCCCAATTAAAAGAGCAAGCTGAAAAAGAACTCGAGCAACTCGAAAAAAAATACGAGCAAATGAAGCATAAGTTAAAAGATATGCACGTAAAAAAACTTGAACTGATGGGACGTGAAAACACGGCGCGGGCTCATTATCGCATGAACAAAGTATTAGATGGAGAAAAATACTCTGAAAAAGCGAACTCTCGTTTTGAAGAAATGGAGCGCTACTTAGACGAGCTCGAGCGAAAAGTAATGACACGCTATTATGAAAGTACAATTGATACAAAAATTGCTCAATTAGAAAAAGAGCTAAAAAATCGGGAAACAGTTTCGAACGAATAAAAAAACGTGGTATGCTTAAGGCATAGATCAAGTGAAACTTCCATCAGTGAGGGGCCCTTACAGATGGTTAGTTGAACGAATCGGGTTCTGACTGGCGCTTAACTCCTCTTAAACTACTTTATGTTTTGAAGCGGGAATCTTAGCGCCAGTTAGAACGGGTAAAAACAACGCCTGATTTGTCCTTAGCTTAACCAACAATGAGAAGAACAGAAAGGGGAGATGTCATACGATGAACAAGTACAACGGATGGTTATGGATTTTTTATATCGCTGTTGGACTTCTTTTGTTTGAAATCATTTTTTTAGATGGTGGCATACTCTACTTTCTGTTCTTTTCTTTTCTCTTCGTATACATCGGAAAAAAATATTACCATAAACTCCTTGGGAAAATCGTATTTTGGGTCAGCTTAGTAAACGCTGCTTTCGCCATTTTTCACACGTTAGCATTTCGCTGGGTACTATTTGCAGTCATCTTATACTTTCTTATCCAGTATGTGCAATCGAAAAAAACACGTTCGACCGTTCAAGTAGAGGAAATTCGAAAAAGCGGGACCACATCGGATGTTATTTTTCGTAAAAAGCCTTTTTTTCAAAATAAAATCATCGGGCGCCAAAGCACCCCGCAAGCAATCTACGAATGGGAAGATGTCAATGTACAAGGATTTGTAGGGGATATGGTCATTGACTTAAGCCAAACCGTCTTTCCAAAAGGGGAGGCCCTTATTTTTGTACGCCACCTCCTTGGAAACGTGCAAGTGCTTGTTCCGTACGATATGGAAGTATCCGTTCACGTGTCCGTTGTCGTTGGAACGGTCGATATTTTTCAAATGGTCAATGAGCGTGTCGTGAATGAATCCATTATTTTTCAAACGGCTGACTATCCAGAAGTGGAGCAAAAAATTAAAATCGTGACGTCGATGGTGGCCGGTCATGTAGAGGTGAAACGGGTATGAACGTCATCCAACGTCACCTCCTTTTCGGTTTCGTTTGTGCAGTCGTCATGGTCATCGGCGTCATTGGATTATATATTTTAACCTACCCGTTGGAAAAATGGTCCGAATGGTGGACAGAAAAAGTCGCAGGAATTCCATTTATATTGGCTGTTTTGCTATTACTTGTGTTCATCGGATTATTTTTAGGACTTTTTTTCGGGTGGTATTGGAAAAAACAATTTTTAACGATCGAACGGTCTCTATCTAATTTTCGTAAAAGCTCGCCATCAAAAGAATCTAACGAAACGAGCGTCGCTGAAGTAGAAGAAATTCTTTTGAAAATAAAGCAATGGCAGCAACAATTTCAAGAGCAGACGAAGCTCGCCCAAAAGTTAGCAAGCCAAACAGCAGAACAGCAAGAAAAGCTGATGCAAGAACTCGTAACAAAAGAGCGGAGTCGACTCGCCCGGGAGTTGCACGATTCAGTAAGCCAACAACTATTTGCCGCATCGATGTTAATCTC
The DNA here is from genome assembly GCA_017656295.1 of Bacillus sp. (in: firmicutes). NCBI lineage: Bacteria > Bacillati > Bacillota > Bacilli > Caryophanales > Bacillaceae > Bacillus > Bacillus sp. (in: firmicutes). The sequence goes on from JACDOC010000012.1 coordinate 29,436, forward strand.
CGCCATTAATGAATCGGAAGACACCACTTTCCCTCAACTTTCCAAACAGTTACAAATGGTCGAACAAATGGTGCATCAATCGCAACTCGAAATGCGGGCCTTACTCCTTCATTTACGACCTGTACCGTTAAAAGGAAAGACGTTGCAGGAAGGAATGCTCGAGCTGCTTTCAGAACTTAAGCAAAAAGTTCCGATGACGATTCAATGGAAAATTGAACCGTTCCCTTTAGATAAAGGAATTGAAGATCATTTGTTCCGAATTTTACAAGAAGCGATTTCGAACACCCTTCGTCACGCTAAAGCGACTACGTTAGAAGTATTGTTTATTGTCCGTGACCAATTTGCCATATTACGTGTCGTTGATGACGGGGTTGGTTTTAACGTAGAGGAAGTCAAAACTACGTCGTACGGCCTGCAAACGATGCGTGAGCGTGCGCTTGAAATCGGTGGAAATCTTCAGATTGTCAGTCTTCCGGGAAAAGGGACACGACTCGAAGTGAAAATTCCGATAATGGAGGGAGACGATGATTAAAGTATTATTTGTCGACGACCATGAGATGGTGCGTATCGGTGTATCCTCGTACTTATCAACACAGCCGGATATCGAAGTCATTGGAGAAGCGGAAAATGGAAAAGAAGCGGTTGACTTAGCATTACAGCTCCGTCCCGACATCATTTTAATGGACCTGGTAATGAAGGAAATGGATGGCATTGAAGCGACAAAACAAATTATGAACGCATGGCCTGATGCCAAGATCATTATCGTTACAAGCTTTTTAGATGATGAAAAAGTGTATCCTGCCCTTGAAGCCGGTGCCACAAGCTACTTATTAAAAACGTCAAAAGCAAGCGAAATTGCGGATGCCATAAGAAAAACGTATCACGGTCAAACGGTGCTCGAGCCAGAAGTGACTGATAAAGTGATGGCGAAAATGCGTCGACCATCTACTCGCCTGCCACATGAAGAATTAACAAAGCGCGAGATGGAAATTTTATTATTAATGGCCAAAGGAAAAACGAATCAAGAAATTGCCGACGAACTGTTTATTGCCTTAAAAACGGTAAAAACTCACGTCAGCAATATTTTAAGTAAACTAGAGGTCCAAGACCGGACCCAAGCGGTCATTTATGCGTTTAAACATCATTTAGTCGATCCCACCTAATAAAAGTCAAGGTGGGATTATTTCTTTTGCTGATATTTTTGAGCAAGTAAAGCTTTTACTTGATTATACGTTAACCCAGACGCCCGGTTTTTCGCCTTTACTTCTTCGATATCAGTACCTGCAACTGTAAATCGCTTCGTAGGTTTCATCACCATTCCCTCCTTTCATATTTATTTTCTAATAAAACCATACAAATATGCGAGCAAAATCCCAAGGTTCAGCACTTTAAAGCATCGCGGGACTGTCCCCTAGTCCTTTAAAGTACAAAAAAGCTACCCCAATAGTATGAGGTAGCTGTTAGTTTGATTTTATTTTTTCTTCGACCAAATGACAAAATCATATGGACCGAGAGTAAGTGAATTGCCTGTAGAAATGTCGATACCATTCCATAAGTTTACGACGTTTCGATTGGCAACAACAGTTGGTAGTGCAATTTGTTGTTCCTCTTTTGAACGGTTCATAAAAATAAATACTTCTTCGTCTTCTGTCCATTTTTTATAAGCAAGGACATTGGGTATTGGGAAAAATTCAATGGAACCAAGATTACCAAATGCGGGTGACGTTCTTCGTAATTGAATGAGTCGCTTCACAGTTTCGAATAGTTCGCGGTTTTGTTTTTCTTCATCCCATTCCATACACTTACGGCAACCAGGGTCTTGGCCACCGGTTAAGCCGATTTCGTCTCCATAATAAATACATGGGCTGCCTTTAAACGATAATTGGAAGACGAACATGAGTTTCACTAGCTCTACATTTTCGTCGGCTTGAGTTAAAATACGCGGCGTATCGTGGCTTCCTAGTAAATTAAAGGCGACGTTGTTGACCGTTTCCGGGTATTGATGAAGAACGTGTTGAATTTGCTCGCCAAACGTCTGCTCGTCCATTTTTTGTTTGGCAAAATAATCGATTACGGCGTTCGTAAACGGATAGTTCATCACCGCATCGAACTGGTCCCCTTGAAGCCACCGCATCGAATCGTGCCAAATTTCCCCTAATATATAGACGTCCGGTTTGATAGCTTTGACCGCTTGGCGGAATTCACGCCAAAAATCATGATCGACTTCGTTCGCGACATCTAAGCGCCAGCCATCAATATCAAATTCTTCGATCCAATAGGTAGCGACATTTAATAAGTATTCTTTCACTTCTGGGTTTTGGGTATTTAATTTCGGCATGGTATGAACAAACGCGAACGTATCATAGCTTGGGACCGGCTCAAACGTAAGCGGAAATTTGCGAATATGGAACCAATCTTTATAACGAGATTTCTCCCCGTTTTTTAACACGTCTTGGAACTTATCGAAATAATATCCACAATGATTAAACACCGCGTCTAACATCACCCGAATACCGCGCTTGTGGCACTCGTTCACTAAACGACGGAACGTTTCCTTGTCCCCAAATTGTGGGTCAATCTCCATATAGTCGATAGTGTCATATTTATGGTTCGAAGGTGCTTTAAAAATCGGTGTAAAATAAATACCGGTGATGCCGAGTTCTTGCAAATAATCTAAATGGTCCATGACTCCTTGAAAGTCGCCTCCGAAAAAGCTGTCTGGTTTCGGGTCTTCTGATCCCCACGGAAGCGTCCCTTCAGGATTTAGCGAAGGATCCCCGTTGGCAAAACGCTCAGGAAAAATTTGATACCAAACCGTATCCTTTACCCAATCAGGCGCTTGGAATACATCGTTTGGATGTAAAAACGGGAAGCAAAAATAATACGCCACATCATCCAAAGGGGCGGATGGGAAAAAGCCGCGTTCGGTATATACAAGCGTTTCACTTTCATCGTTTAATTCAAAGCCATACCGTAATCGGCGATATTCCGGCTGAATAGCGACAAACCAATAATCAAATAGGTGATCGCATCCGGATTTAATCATTTCTTTTTTTTGAACAGACCAGCGCCATGTTCCATCTTCATCTTTACTCCAGCGATAAGGATCTTCGTATAATAGATGAACTGAATCAACATCATCTTTTTTCGTGCGTAGACGAATATGAAGCGTTTTTTCATCATATGCATAAGCGAAAGAATTCGTCGGACGATGATAAATGGCTTCTTTTAGCATTATGTCACTCCTTGCGCAAAGGTTTGCATTAATCGTAAGAAAATTCCAATGGGGATGTCAATATTAAAATGAAATTAGATAGAAAAAGAATAATAGTTTATTTGACAAAATTGTAAACGCTTAAAAAATTCCAAAAAATATATTGTCTTTTTGTTTAGGCTGGGCTAAAATAAAATCAAAATTAGTGCAAACGCTTTCCTAACTTAGAGACATAGTACTTCTTTTAAGTGTGCAAACGTTTGTACAATCATTTAGGGGGAGGTTTCATTTTATGAAAAAGAAGTTGTTAGCTTCGATGATGACAGCCGCTTTAGCGGTGGGTTCGTTAGCTGCTTGTGGTCCAAAAGATAACACAACTTCATCAACAGATAATGGATCAACAGACAGTGGGGAAAACAAACCTGAAAAATTAGTCGTTTGGGAAGACAAAGATCGTGGCCCAGCGATTGAAGCAGCAATTAAGAGTTTCGAAGAAAAATATGGAATTAAAGTAGAGTACAAAGAAGTTCCGATGTTAGACCAGCAAGATAAGTTACGTTTAGATGGTCCGAACCGTACTGGAGCGGATGTTGTTACGCTACCTCATGACCGTATTGGTCCACTTGTGACAGAAGGATTAATCGTTCCTCTTCATGTGGATGAGGAAGTTGTGAATCAATTCACTGAATCTTCCATTCAAGCAATGACATTCGATGGAGAATTATACGGTTTACCAAAATCTACAGAAACACCGGTTCTTATTTACAACAAAGCCCTTCTTGAAAAAGCTCCAGAAACAATGGATGAGCTTTATAGCTTTGCTAAAGATTTCTCAAAAGATGGAAAGTACGGATTTTTAGCGCTATGGGATAACTTCTATTTCGCGCATGGTGTCATTGGCGGATTTGGTGGTTACGTGTTTGGTGATGATAACGGTGTGCCAAATCCACAAGATCTCGGCCTTAACAACGACGGCGCTGTTGAAGGGGCAGAGTACATTGCGAAATGGTATCAAGAAGGATTATTCCCTAATGGTATTATCGGTGAAAACGGTGGCCAAACATTAGATGGTTTATTTACAGAGGGAAAAGTGGCTGCTGTTATGAACGGTCCTTGGGCGTTCCAAGGTTATCGTGAGGCTGGTATTGATATTGGGGTAGCTCCACTACCTACGTTACCAAACGGTGAACATGTGAAAACATTCATTGGGGTAAAAGGTTGGTACGTAAGCTCCTTTTCTAAACATCCGGAATGGGCACAAAAACTAGTTGAACATATTACAAATGCCGAAAATGCAAAAATCCGCTTTGAATTAACTGGCGAAATTCCACCTGTAAAATCTTTAATTGAAGATCCAGTCATTGCAGAAGATGAAGCAGCAAGTGCGGTAGCGATTCAATCCGGTTATGGTGTACCGATGCCAAACATTCCAGAAATGGGTGAAGTTTGGGACCCAATGGCATCTGCTCTTCAATTAACGGTTACAGGCAAACAAGAGCCAGCAAAAGCGTTGGATGAAGCAGTCAAAGCGATTGGACAACAGATTCAAACGAATCACCAATAATGTTTTTTAGTGGCAGTACTTCATCCGGAGTACTGCTACTCTCTTTCATTCAACGAATCATCAGTGGGGATGAGAAAAACCCCCGAAGCCACCTTAACGGGCAGTAATTTTCCCCCATCTCAAGAGTGGACCAAAGAAGGAAGTAGGGAGCAACAGCCCGTAAAGGTCCGATTAGTGTTCAAGAAAGGAGCATGTCTCGTGTCAACAAACACCACACGGCATAGTAAAGTCGCCTTCATCTTATCTCTCCTTCTTGCTGGTCTCGGGCAGCTATATAATCGTCAATTATTAAAAGGTTTCTCCTTTATTATTTTAGAAGTAGCTTATCTAATCGCTTTTTACGATTTATTTAATATGGGTTTTTGGGGACTTTTTACCCTTGGTGAAGTCGTTCGACGTGACCATTCTATTCGTTTACTGATTCAAGGAATTTTAGCGGTTATTGTTCTGGCATTTGGAATTGGGTTTTATATTTTTAACGTTGTCGATGCGTATCGTAACGGGAAAAAGCGCGAGGAAGGTATTCCATTACCTACGATTAAAGAACAATTTAAGCATTTATACGATTACGGTTTCCCTTACTTAATGATTTCACCAGGACTTTTTTTACTTATTTTTACCGTGGTGTTTCCATTAATTTTTATGGTGTTATTAGCGTTTACGAACTATGATCTATACCATTCTCCACCAGCTAAACTTGTCGATTGGGTTGGGTTTGAGAACTTCAAGAAAGTTTTCACGTTAGATATTTGGCGTGACACAATGATGAAAGTTCTCGCTTGGACGATTATTTGGACGTTCGTTGCAACGACCGGACAAATCATCATCGGTATCTTCTTAGCTGTTATCGTGAATCAAAAAGATTTAAAAGGAAAGGCCATTATTCGGACCATTCTCATTCTTCCATGGGCGGTACCAGCATTTGTAACAATTTTGATTTTTGCCAATATGTTTAACGAAACCTTTGGGGTGATTAATACATCTATTCTCCCGTTCTTTGGATTGGATGCCATTCCATGGATGACCGATGTGAACTGGACACGTACAGCGGTAATATTGATACAATTTTGGTTAGGATTCCCATTTGTTATGGCGATGACAACTGGGGTGTTACAAGCGATACCAGATGATTTATATGAAGCCGCTACGATGGACGGGGCAACACCTTGGCAAAAGTTTCGTAACATTACGTTGCCGATGATTTTATACGCAACGGCTCCCATTTTAATTACGCAATACACGTTTAACTTCAATAACTTCAATATTATTTACCTATTTAACAGCGGCGGACCAGCAATCGTCGGTCAGCAACAAGCGGGTGGTACCGATATTCTCATTTCGTGGATTTATAAGTTAACGTTAAATTCTGCTCAATACAGCATTGCAGCAGCGATCACGTTAATACTTGGGATTATCATTGTAACCTTTGCGGTGATTCAGTTTAAGAGAACAAGATCATTTAAAGAAGAGGATTTGATGTAATATGAGTATGAAAACAGCGAAAATCATCCGCTTAACGTTGTCTTATCTCGTCTTGTTTGTTGCGATGTTTATCGTTATTTATCCCATTTTATGGGTCATCGGGGCTTCATTAAATCCAGGAAACAGTTTAATGAGCTCCACGATGATTCCTGAAAATCCGACGCTTAGCCACTATCAAGACCTGTTTGGAGAGGATTCCTTGTTCCTGCAATGGTATTGGAATACGTTAAAAGTGTCAGGACTTACGATGATTTTTTCCGTTATTTTAGTCGGACTGACTGCCTATGCGTTTTCACGTTACCGCTTTACCGGTCGTAAATATGGACTCATGACGTTTTTAATTTTACAAATGATTCCCCAATTTGTAGCAATTATCGCTTTATACGTGTTACTTTCCATGTTAAAGCTGATGGATACTCATCTAGGATTAATTCTCCTCTATGTAGGTGGGGGAATTCCGATGAATACGTGGTTAGCGAAAGGGTACTTCGATACCATTCCGCGTGAGTTAGATGAATCCGCTCGGATGGATGGTGCCGGTCACTTACGCATTTTCTTCCAAATTATTTTGCCGTTATCGAAACCGATTTTAGCGGTAGTGGCTTTGTTCTCGTTCATCGGACCGTTTGCCGAGTTTATTTTAGCGTCATTGATTTTACGTTCAGAAGAAAAATACACCCTCGCTGTTGGTCTTTATAGCTTAGTGTCCGACCAATTTAACAATAAATTTACGGAATTTGCTGCTGGTTCCGTCTTAATTGCGATTCCAATTGCGTTATTATTCTTGTCTTTACAAAAATATTTTGTGTCAGGTTTAACGGCTGGAGGAACGAAAGGGTAAAAAATCGAAAGGGTGGTAGTGATGATCGATACGAGTTTTATGATCCATCCAGGAAAAAATCAATCGAAAACGTCTTCAACTTTAAAAGACATCGGTTCCGTCCGTCAAGTAGCAGTCGAGGATGGAACGATTCATCTTCAATGTGAAAATGGCGATGTCGCGATTTTGTTTTACACCGAAGAGATTGTTCGTGTGGTGATGAACCCGTTACAAACGCCAACATTAGCTACGTCAGTGGCGGTGATTAAGGAGCGAGAAGATGTATCATTTGAAATGGAAGAGTATAGCGAACGCCTGCTCATCGCCACTCGTAAGCTGCAAATCGATCTTCATAAGTCGCCGTTACGCATCGCTATAAAAGATAAAACAGGTCGCCTTCTTGTCAAAGATGGAGAAAAGGGAATGGGCTATACGAACGAACGCCATGTCATTGGGTATAAAGAAATGAAGGAAGAAGAGTATTTTTACGGATTCGGAGAAAAAACGAGCTTTTTAAACAAGCGCGGCGAAAAAATGACGATGTGGAACTCCGATGTATACGCCCCACATAATCCGGAAATTGATGCGTTATATCAATCGATTCCGTTTCTCCTCGCGTTAAACGAAGGGAAGGCGTACGGCTTATATTTTGATAACACGTTTAAAACGGTCTTTGACTTAAAATCAAGTGACAACGAGTATTCATTTTCAGCCGAAGGGGGACAACTCGATTATTACATTTTCGGCGGACCGACGTTAAAAGAGGTTATTCAACAATACACATCACTAACTGGACGGATGCCACTACCACCGAAATGGGCCTTTGGCTACCACCAATCTCGTTATAGCTATGAAACGGCCGAAGAGGTTCGGGAATTAGTCAATCAGTTTCAAAAAAGGAACATTCCTCTTGATGCGGTTTATTTAGATATTCATTATATGGATGGTTATCGCGTATTTACGTTTGATCCGTTCAGCTATCCACACCCAAAAGAGCTGGTAGAAGAACTGAATCAAGCTGGGGTGCATGTAGTTCCGATTGTCGATCCCGGAGTAAAAGTGGACTCCGAGTACGATGTGTATCGTGATGGTGTAGAAAAAGATTTATTTTGTAAATATATGGACGGAACGTTGTATACAGGGGACGTGTGGCCTGGAAAAAGCGTCTTTCCTGATTTTCCAAATAAAAACGTCCGAACGTGGTGGGGGAACCAACATTCATTTTATACAGAGTTAGGTATTGAAGGCATTTGGAACGATATGAACGAACCAGCTGTTTTTAACGAAACGAAAACAATGGATGTTCAAGTCGTTCATAACCAAGATGGTGAAAAGAAATCACACCGGGAACTTCATAATGTGTATGGTTTGTATATGGGTGAGGCCACCTACAGTGGATTAAAACGATTGCTAAACGGAAAACGGCCATTTGTTCTGACGCGGGCCGGTTTTTCGGGCATTCAGCGATATGCTGCTGTATGGACCGGGGATAATCGCAGCTTTTGGGAACATCTCCAAATGTCCTTACCGATGTGTATGAACCTCGGGATGTCAGGGATTCCGTTTTGTGGTATTGATGTTGGAGGATTTGCTCATGATTGTACACCAGAGTTGTTCGCCCGGTGGATCCAAGTAGGAGCGTTTTTCCCGTTTTTCCGTAACCATAGTGCGATTCAAACGAAAAGACAAGAACCGTGGATGTTCGGTGAAAAAGTAGAACAAATCGCCAAAAAGTACATTGGGTTACGGTATCAATGGTTGCCATATATTTATACCCTCTTCCGTGAAGCAGCTCAAACAGGAGTTCCTGTGATGCGACCAATGGTTTTGGAATATCCACAAGACAAGGAAACATACGAAATGCATGATCAATTTATGCTCGGTTCGGATGTGCTGATTGCTCCAGTGATGTCACCAAGTCAAAAGTATCGTGTCGTCTATCTTCCGGAAGGTGAATGGTATAACTATTGGACCGATGAAAGGATCGTAGGCAGCCAATATATCATGGTTGAAGCTCCTCTTGATACACTACCGATTTTCATCAAAAGTGGGGCCATTTTGCCTCATGGTGAAGTGAAAAGGAATACCGCTGAAGCGGACCGTCAATTGACCATTCATTTGTACGGTAATGAAGAAGGAACTTCCACTTTTACATTGTATGAAGATGATGGAACCACATTTGAGTTTGAACAGGGTTGTTATTTCGAACAGAACATTGAAGTTCATTATACATCGACCAACGTGAATATTGAATGGAACAATGTCCACCAAGGACTAACGCCTGCGTGGGAAAAAATCGTCTTTGTTATTCACGGAGCCGAAAATCGACAGGTGACGTTAAACGGTCAAGTTGTCGATTCATCTGCCACTTTTTTTGAAGTAAGAACGAAGTAACACCATCCCCCTGTTTCTAAGGGGGATGTTTTATCCCGTTTGAACTGGCGTTAAGACTCCCACTTCAAAACATAGCATATTCAAAGAAGTTTAAGTGGGAGAAAAGCAATCGTAAGCACCCGATTCGTCGACTAACCATCAGTGGGCTGACTTTTGAAAATATGAACTGGCATTAAAAAACGACCCCTCTCCAGCACGGATGGTGTCGAATGACCAAAAACATAGTACAATAAGATGAACGGAGGAGGGCATGACATGAGAGTGACGATTAAAGATGTCGCGAAATTGGCGAATGTGGCCCCATCGACCGTATCGAGGGTGATTGCAGATAGTCCACGAATTAGTGAGAGGACAAAAGTAAAAGTTCGTGAAGCGATGGAGCAGCTCGGGTATCATCCCAACTTAAATGCCCGAAGCTTAGCAAACAAATCGACCCAAGCTTTAGGAATCGTCATGCCAAGCGCGACAGGGAAAGTGTTACAAAATCCATTCTTCCCAGAAGTGATTCGAGGAATCAGTGCTAAAGCGTATGAAGAGGAATATGCCCTTTATCTGACGACGGGGCAAACAGAAGAAGAAATATTTGAAGATGTTGTCAAAATGGTGCAAGGAAATCGAGTCGACGGCATTGTCCTGCTATACTCAAGAGTTGATGATCAAATTATGCACTATTTATACGAAAAACAATTTCCATTTGTGGTAATCGGAAAACCTTATAAATATACAGATGAAATTCATCATGTTGATAACGATAATGTAAAAGCAGCGTTAGAAGTAACGGATTATTTAATTTCTCTTGGTCATGAACGTATCGGTTTTATTGCTGGTACGTTAGATTTAGTCGTTACGATTGACCGGTTACAAGGCTATGAACGGGCGATGCGTCTTGCCAATTTACCATATCGAAACGAATATACGATTTTCCAAGAGTTCGTTCAAGAAAGCGGAAAAAATGCGGTGAAAAAATACCTCTCGTTAAAAGAGTTTCCAACGGCTCTTATTGTTACCGACGATATTATGGCCCTTGGGGTATTAGCCGCCTTACATGAAATGGGGATTCGTGTTCCCCAAGATGTGTCCGTTATTAGCTTCAACAATTTAATGATTGCCGACTACACTCAACCGGCGCTATCCTCCGTTGAGGTGAACATATTTGATTTAGGATACGAGGCAGCGAATTGTTTATTACAGGCGATTCACCATCCGCAAATCGCAGCGAAACAAATTACGGTGAATCATGAAATGATCCTCCGACAATCGTGTGCCCCTTTACAAAAAAATGATTAACCGTTAAACCGTCGTCTATAAAAGGCGACGGTTTTTTCGTCATAAAAATTTCATCATTTCATCTTCCTAATTTCATAAATTTTATTCGTTTTCGTCATATGATTGACATATTTGCTGGGTACACTTTGAAGTGTAAACAACATTAACCAAAAATAGGAGGATGATGAATGATGAAAAAGAAAACGATCGGTGTATTAACAACAGGCATTTTATCTTTAGGAGTGTTAACGTCTATTCCAGCTTTTGCAGAAGAATCACCTGAAGCCGAATTCTCTTATGAAGATTCATTTGGCAGTGAAGCCCCTTTTGACATGGAAGAGCACTACGGAGATTTTAAAGGGAAACATATGGGCCACCATCATCAGTTCATGCATAAAGGAAAAAATATCAATTTTATTTTAAAGGGAATTGAAACATATGAGATTGAAACAGAAGGAAAAACGTTAAAAGAAGTAGCGAATGAAGTTCGAGAAGCACATTTGTTCGAAGAAGCCGACAAGCTAGGTATTGAAACAAACGGTAAAGAATTAAAAGAAATTGCGAAAGAAGTAGCTGAAGCGAAACTTCTCCAAGAAGCTGAAACATACGGTATTGAAACAGAAGGAAAGGAATTACGTGACATTCGTAAAGAAGTAAAAGAAGCGAAATTATACGAGAAAGCAGAAGAATTTGGCATCTCAACGGAAGGAAAACAGTTACGTGAACTAGCGAAGGAAGTTCGTGATGCAGCCATTGTCTCTAAAGCGGAGGAACTAGGAATTGAGACGGAAAGAAAAGAAACGAGAGAACTGCACAAACTAATCCATGAAGCGCAACTTCTCAATAAAGCTCAAGAACTAGGCATTGAAACAGACGGCAAAGAATTAAAAGAGATTAAAAATGAAGTCTTTGAGGCGTTAAAAGCGGAATTAGAGGAATTAGGTATCATTTTCCCTGACCACGATGACATAACGGAACAGACGAAGCTTGAAGAAGAGGCAGACGAAGCATGATCATCCACCTCGAATCCTCGGTCTTGATGATCGGGGATTATTTGTTTTTATTGCTTTTCATTCAACTTGAGATGAAGGAGATGAACGCCAAGACATCGAACTTTACATCCACGGGATAATAAACAAAACCCAAAGGTCGGAATTGGCATCGAACGTAAAGTAAAATCGGATAAACGGAAAGTATCGGCATCGAACGTAAAGTAAAATCGGATAAACGGAAAGTATCGGCATGGAACGTAAAGTAAAATCGGATAAACGGAAAGTATTTGGCATCGAACGTAAAGTAAAATCGGATAAACGGAAAGTATTTGGCATCGAACGTAAAGTAAAATCGGATAAACGGAAAGTATCGGTATGGAACGTAAAGTAAATCAGATAAACGGAAAGTATCGGCATGGAACGTAAAGTAAAATCGGATAAACAGAAAGTAATCAGCAGACAGTTGATATATATAAGAGATTACCGTACAGAAAAAATGCTAAAAAATAATTTATAATAGCAAAATTTTTTAGTAATCATCATGAAAGGAGCAACTCCATGATCGACAAAGACACAATTCGTCACCGCGTTTGGAACACGTTAACCGAAAAAAAGCTCGGCAGGTTCCCGTTTCCGCTTACCCATCGTATCCCAAATTTTAAAGGAGCAGAACAGGCGGCTCATCACGTGACCTCATTAAAAGAGTATCAAGAAGCGAAAACGGTGAAAGTCAATCCAGATGCCCCCCAGCTTCCTCTGCGAACGCAAGTGTTAGTAGATGGAAAAACGTTACTTGTGCCTACTCCACGGCTACGCGCAGGATTTATCCTTGTAAAACCAGAGTGGGTACCGAAAGGAGAGGAACGAAAAGCCGCCAGTTTAAAGCATATTCGGACGTATGGTCAGGAAATAGCGTTAACCGAAATACCGACGATTGATTTGTTTGTAGCTGGTTCCGTCGCTGTCACCAAAGATGGGCGCCGTATCGGAAAAGGGGAAGGATATTCTGATCGGGAATATGCCATTCTTCGGGAGCTTGGTCAACCGCACATGCCGGTGGTGACGACCGTTCATTCGGTTCAAGTAGTGGAGGAGGATGTGCCAAAAGACCGGTATGATGTAATCGTCGATTGGATTGTCACAGAACAAGGATGTATGAAGACCGATTCCCCATACGAAAAGCCGAACGGAATTTATTGGGAAGAAGTAACCGATGAAGAAATGAATGAAATGCCGGTTTTGAAAGAGTTATGGGAGATAAAGAAAAAAGTAAAACGAATTTAATGGGACATTTTCATCGTAGGCAAAGGCATAATTATCTTTTAAAGAGACATTAACGCTCAGTCGTTTTAAAAAATATGAGTTCCCACTACATTCACTATATGGTACTGTAAAGGTAACTAAACTTATCAACTTTATGGGGGATAAAGATGAAAAAAATTTACGTTATCCATGAAAATGAAGAGTGGACCGTTCATTTAACAAGACGATTAAATGAATTACAGCTACCGTATGAAGAATGGTTTTTAGATAAAGGAATGGTCCCGTTATGGGAAGAGCCGCCGCATGGAGTGTTTTATAATCGGATCAGTGCGTCTTCACATACGCGTGATCACCGGTTTGCACCGGAGTTAACGGGAGCGGTATTGACCTGGTTAGAACGTCACGGCCGGAAAGTGATTAACGGTTCAGGAGCGATTCGTTTAGAAGTAAGTAAAGTCCATCAATATATGGCGCTTCAACGTCATGGCATTCAAACGCCGAAAACGATCGCTGCGGTAGGGAAAGAGCAAATCATAGAAGCAGCGAAACAATTAAACGCTCCTTCCTTTATTACGAAACATAATCGTGCGGGAAAAGGATTAGGCGTTCAACTGTTTCATTCGGTTGACCAGTTAGCCGACTACGTCAATGGCCCTACGTTTGAAGAGCCAATCGATGGAATCACTCTGGTGCAAGAATATATTGAGTCACCAGACCAATCGATTATTCGCTGTGAATTTGTCGGCGGGAAGTTTTTATACGCTGTTCGCGTCGACACATCCGAGGGGTTTGAATTGTGTCCGGCGGATGTTTGCCAAATTGGCGATGCCTTTTGTCCGGTAGGAGAGGATACGAAGCAACGACCTAAATTCGAAATTATTGAAGGATTTAAGCACCCGATTTTAGCGAAATATGAAGACTTTTTACGTGAACAAGGCATCCACATAGCGGGTATCGAAATGATACAAGATAAAAATGGCAACGTGTACACTTACGATGTAAATACGAATACGAACTACAACAAAGAGGCAGAAGAAAAAGCAGGCCAATACGGTATGCTTGCGATTGCGCAATATTTAGGGGCGGAATTAGTTAAATTAGGTGAATAAGATTGTATAATTCCTATATTAAATAGAGGAATGCCTTCCTAGTGAAGGCCCTTTTTCGTTTCATATCCTTTCCATTGACAAGGACCTGTGAATTCTCTACTATTAAGTTTGTGAAACAACTGGATAACCCCGTGTAGACGGGAGAGGTTCATAGCTTAACCCTCTATAAAAAACTATGGATTTGCATTCGCCATATCCATGGAGGGTATGGTTTTTTTGTTTTTCAAGTTCATAGTTCCTCTCCGTCCTCCCTACACGGCAGGTGAAAAGGAGGATTACCCATGAGTGGAAGAAAAGATGAAGAATTAAAAGATTTAAGCTTACTAGGTAACCAAGGAACGAAATACATTTATGAATATTCACCTGATATTTTAGAGGCATTTGACAATAAACATCCTGACCGAGATTATTTTGTCAAATTTAATTGCCCAGAGTTTACAAGCTTGTGTCCAAAAACTGGCCAACCGGATTTTGCAACCATTTATATTAGCTACATTCCTGATAAGAAGTTAGTCGAAAGTAAATCGTTAAAATTGTATTTATTTAGCTTCCGAAATCATGGTGATTTTCATGAAGATTGTGTCAATATTATCATGAACGACTTAATCGACTTAATGGATCCAAAATATATTGAGGTATGGGGAAAATTCACTCCTCGAGGCGGCATCTCCATTGACCCATATTGCAATTATGGGAAACCGGGAACGAAATACGAAAAAATGGCCGAATACCGTTTAATGAATCATGATCTATATCCAGAAAAAGTCGACAATCGATAGAGATGAGTGGCTTTCGCTGCTCATCTTTTTTTACATCTTTTTCATTCAAAGAATATTCACGAAACTGTCACCATTAAGACCAGGACAAAATGTATTATTTCAATAAGATGGATATAAATTGTATGTAACGGGTGAACAACATGGAACAACAACGGTTATGGCAAGAAGCGTCGACATTTATTGATGTTTGTTATAAAGAACTCGGAAAGAGCGAAGCGGATATCGAAAGGCGAAAAAAAGATATTCGTGAAGCGATTGAGCGGGACGGATTTTATGAGCATACGTATGAAGAGTTAGCTCACGGGGCGCGCATGGCGTGGAGAAACAGTAACCGCTGTATTGGGCGACTGTTTTGGCAATCGTTACACGTGTTTGATGCACGCGGTGCAAGGACTGAAGAAGAAATTTATGACCATTTAATCCATCACATTGATTTTGCCACGAATGAAGGAAAAATTCGCCCAACGATTACCGTGTTTGCGCCGGAACACAATGGGAAAGAACAGGTTCGTATTTGGAATCACCAGTTAATTCGGTATGCCGGTTACGAAACGGACGAAGGCATCATCGGTGATTCTTCCTCCATATCGTTTACGAAAGCGTGTCAGTCGTTCGGTTGGCAAGGGGAAGGAACGCCGTTTGATGTTCTGCCGTTAGTGATCCAAGTAAATGGTCAACAACCAAAATGGTTTGATATTCTAAAAGAAGTCGTAAAGGAAGTTCCGCTTGAACATCCAGAGTATCCTTGGTTTGCTGACTTACAGTTAAAATGGTATGCGGTACCGATTATTTCGGATATGTATTTAGAAATTGGCGGCATTCGGTACACCGCAGCCCCGTTTAACGGGTGGTACATGGAAACGGAAATCGGTGCGCGCAATTTAGCAGACGACTATCGGTACAACATGCTCCCAACGATCGCCGAGTGGATGGGACTGGATACAAGTAAAAATAGCACGCTATGGAAAGATAAAGCACTCATTGAGTTAAATATCGCGGTACTTCATTCCTATAAAAAACACGGTGTGAGCATCGTCGATCATCATACCGCTGCGCAACAATTTAAATTGTTTGAACAACAGGAAGCTGCCGTCTGTCGTCATGTAACGGGTGACTGGACATGGCTCATTCCGCCAGTCTCACCAGCAACGACCCATATTTTTCACCAACCGTATGACAACACGATGATTTCACCGAACTTCTATTATCAAAAACGACCGTATGAGTAAAACTTCATGATTAAATTAGGTGTTTGTGTTAAGATAGATATATAGTAAAAAATGGAAGGATGAATGAGTTGGGCGTCAAACAAACGATAGTAGCTTCTATAATTCTGGCGATCTCGATTGTAGCGGGCTGTTACTTGATTTCTGCCAAAAATGACCTTGGTGTCCACAACGGATTGGAAAGTCAACAAAATGATCAAGGAAGTGTTCTCCTAGATATAGATGAAGCTGCTAAGCTCCTTGGTTTATCGACAGAAGAATTAAAAAGAATTATCAAGACAGAACAATTACATTTAGACCGAAATAGTAGTTTTTCAGGTACCATGCTGCCATATACAGTGATTGATGGGACGGTTTATTTTGAAAGATCTACTCTTTTACAATGGGCTCAAGCTATTACGTTAGAACATCGAAAATACATGGATGGCACGGTACATCAATAATATTGGAAACGCCCGGGCTTTGGCCACGGGCGTTTTCGTTTTGTATGTTCAAACAGGTATCCTATATGCCGAATTAGGTATATTCTATGTGCTTAAATCTAAGTTTTATAAGCCTAATCTGGCAATGTATTTACCAAACTAGGAATCTATGTGCCAAACCTAACAGCTTTTGAACCAAATCTAATTTCTATAAGCAATTGATTTCTACGCCAACTGCATTAGTTTTTTCATCACGTGTAATGAACGACCGGTTCCAATAGCAACCGATTCTAATGGATTTGGAGCCATGTGAACAGGAACGTCGATTTCTTGGCTAATCCATTCTTGTAAGCCGTTTAAAAGGGACCCGCCACCAGTGAGTACGACCCCGCGTTCAACGATATCGCCGCTTAGTTCCGGTGGACAATGTTCGAGTGTTTCTTTGACGATATTTAAAATGTCTTGAAGAGATTCTTTAATGGCTGTATGAATTTCTGTTGAAGTTAATGTAATCGTTTTTGGTAGACCTGTCACTAAATTTCTTCCGCGAATCTCCATTGTTTGTTCTTCGTGATCGGCGAGCGCATTTCCGATTTGTTTTTTTACTTCTTCGGCTGTTCGTTCACCAATCAGGAGATTATAGTGCTTACGTACGTATTGAATAATGTCATCGTCGAGTTTGTCGCCACCGATTCGAATCGATTGGGACGTTACGATGCCACCGAACGAAATGATCGCCACTTCAGTTGTCCCGCCCCCAATGTCTACAATCACGTTGGCCACTGGTTCGGAAACGGAAAGGTCAGCTCCAATAGCGGCTGCAACAGGCTCTTCAATTAAGATCACTTGTTTGGCCCCACAGCTTTTCACAGCATCATGAATCGCACGCCGTTCAACCGCCGTTGCCCCCGATGGCGTACAAACGACCACTCGCGGCTTTCGTACAGATATACCGATTTTTTTACTCACTTTTTTCATTAATAGTTTTAACATCTCCGTTGTCATATCAAAATCAGCAATCACTCCGTTTTTTAAGGGGCGGACCGCTTGGATGTTACTAGGAGTTTTTCCAATCATGTTTTTTGCTTCCGTGCCTACAGCAAGAACTTTTTTTGTTTCAATGTCAACGGCCACGACGGATGGCTCGTTAATTACAATGCCTTTATTCTTTGTATATACTAATATATTTGCTGTACCTAAGTCGATTCCTATATCTGTTGGTGAAAACATATGTAGCTTCAACCTCCACAATAATTCAGATACTATACCATTCATAAAGTATAAAGGAACTATGACGGTTGTTTTTCAGGAAATGAATGGTACTTGTGGAATGTTACAAAAGGGAATCGGCCGAAAGCTGATAGGAATCGGCTTTATTCATTGACCAGCTAATCGGTTGTAAAAAAAATTTAATATTTGTGAAATCATATTACAAATAAAAAAGCTGACCTCACCCGATATGGAGGTCAGCTAGTTGATTATAATTGAAAACGTTCTAGTTCTTTCTTTAATTGTTCTGTTTTTTGTTCAAGCACTTTTACTTGATCGGTCATATGTTTAAAGGCGTTCACTTGTTCTTCAGTGGTTGCCGAAATTTCTTCTGTACCGGCGGCTGTTTCTTCGGTCACAGCACTTATATTTTCAATGGCCATGTTAATGTTTTCGGTTTTGTGATTGGTTTCTGTTAACGTTTCACAAAGTTGATCTAATTGGTCGTATACTTTAGTGACGTTACGCATAATAGATTCAAACGATTGCTCAATTTGATCCATAGATTGCATTTGTTCTTGGGAGATGCCTTTTCCTTGACGTACGGCATCAACAATAGCTTGGGTACCTTGATTAATGTAGCCAAGCATCGACGTAATGGATTCAGTTGCTAATTTGGAGTCATCCGCAAGTTTTCGAACTTCTTCGGCAACGACAGCAAATCCTTTTCCGGCTTCTCCTGCACGTGCTGCTTCAATGGCTGCGTTTAAGGCAAGTAAGTTTGTTTGCTCAGCAATGGAGGTTACCGCATTGGCTGCTTCTTCAATTTTTGATGTATAGTTGGCGAATTCTTCAACGGCTCGTAGAATGTTATCCGTTGATTCGGAAACAAGATTTGTTAATTCACGTTGTTTTTGTACGTTTTCACGTCCATGCTTCACAGAAGTAAGTGCCTGGCTGCTAAAGTGGGACGACTGCTGACTTTCTTGCAAACTATGGGTCATTTCTTCGCTAATCGAGTTCATTAAGGAAGCAGTAGACTGAATGTTTTCGGAAATGTCTTGACTTCCTCGTGCTAATTCGTCAGTCGAAACAGCGATTTGGTTGCTACTTTCAAGTAAGCTCTGCATTTGATTGGATATTTCTTCAGTAAATTGCTTTACTTCTGTTCCAATGGTATCGACGGATTGTACCGTTTGTTTTAAGTTATGAACCATATGTTCGAATGCACCAGTCAGTTTTCCAATCTCCACGATTGATTTTTTATGACGATCATCCGTTAATTGCACCGTTAAATCCCCATTAGCCACTTGTTCTGCTTGTTGAACGAGCTGATGAATAGGCTTTGTGATTTGTTTTCCTAAATACCAAGAAACGAAAGTAGAACCGACAACGAGAATAATACTTCCGATAATGGATGAAGTAATAATAAATTCGATTTTTTTCTTCGTTTGATCAACGATATCACCATGCCATTGGGATGTGCGAAGCGACAGTAAATGCATATCGTTTAAAATACCGGAAATTCGTATCGATTGGCGTTTTACTTCCGGTAAATTTCCAGATGATAACGCTTCTTGAGAGGCATGGTATAAATCATCAAATTTTTGGTTCATTTTTTGTAAAATCGCGATATGTTCTTCTGTTTTTAATTGCCTTTTTAATTGAGTCAACTCCTCTTGAACAACTTGTAATTGGGCGAGCGCTTCCGTTTTGTAGCTTTCCGATGGATTAAATGCATAGTTGGCTAACGCTTGTTTAGTAATAATGAAATCCCCGTTAAGTTGCTCAACGTCCAATAAAATTTGAACATCTTCTTTAGACGAACTTTGAATTTGTACAATTTGGAACAAGATAAATCCAATCATGATCGATGCAATAAGAACGGGAATAAGGCCTAAGATTAACAATCGTTTTCGTAAGGTCAATGTTACCTACTCCTCTTGTTTATTTTTCTGATTGAACAGTAATTTCGCCTGAAACGATTTTTTGTTTCGCTTTTTCAATTTGTTGTAGTTGGTCTTCGGAAAGGTCAATCACTCGAATCGGGGCAAGTCCGACCCCATTTTCTTTTAGACCTAATTCCAAATGAGTACCGTCTACTTCTCCGTTTTCCTTTAATCTTTTCGCCACTTCGTAAACAGCTACATCAATGTTTTTTAACATCGAAGTGACAATCGCTTTTTCGGCAATAAAGAACTGGTCGGAGTCAACGCCAGCAGCATAAATTTGTTGACGTTGTGCTTCTTCTAACGCACCAATCCCAGTAAACCCGGCTGCTGGATATAAAAAGTCCGCCCCGCTTTCGATTTGTTTTTGTGCAATGGCTTGTCCAAGTTGAGCATCACCAAAATTGTTCGCATACTCGACCATCACTTCGATGTCGGGATTGATGTATTGAGCCCCTTGGATAAAGCCCAACTCAAAATGGTGGATGACTGGTACATCGGCACCCCCGATAAAGCCAAGCGTATTCGTTTTTGATTGCATCGCCGCAATCATACCAATTAAAAAGCTGGCTTCCTGCTCTTTAAAGGTAATGGACATCACGTTTTTAAGCTCGCTATATCCATCAATTAATAAAAATTGTTGTTCGGGGTGTTCTTTCGCTACCTTTTCAAGCGCTTCTTGAATCGAAAAGCCAAGTCCAATAATTAAGTCATATCCTTCTGCAACTAGTTCATTCAATGCTTGTTCGTAGTTTCCATCCGGTTGTTCTTTATAATCAAATAATATACCGAGTTCATCTCGAGCTTTTTCGAGTCCGCGAAAAGCAGAATCGTTAAAAGAGCCATCTCCAAGGCCGCTATCCGATAAAACAATTCCAATGGTGAGTTCATCTTTCTTCGTTGCTTGTTCTCCTTGTGCACATCCAGCGATAAGGATGAGCATCCCCATTAAAATAGGAAATAATTTTTTCACGAATCAAATACCTCCTTAAATATCGTTTGTAAATACCATTTTAAAAAGGAAAAATTAAACAATATGGCTTCTTGTGTAAAAAAAACGAAAATTAACTGTAAAGGATAAAAATAATATTATAGTAAAATAATGAAAATACAGGACAATTTTCTTAAAAATAATGATACTTGTCAACAGGACCTCTTTATTTTGCTAATGTGGTAGTTATCTAACTTGTAAAAGGTTGACATGTTTTTATTGACATGAAAGTTTGAAAACCTTTACAATAAAATTAAGTTATTAGTTAGTTTAGAAAATTTTAAATTGTTAGGTGAGTTTGTGTTAAAAGATAAACATCTTCGTATCGGTCGTAACGCCATTTTACTGGCGATGGCAGATGAACATGAACAGGCTGAGCTCCAATCTCTATTACACGAGCATGGATGGAAATGGTGTATAGGAAAAGTAGGTTCGATGGACTCGCAAAAAATTGTCGCTGCGATTGAAACGGCGGCAAAACGAAACGGTGTCGTTGATAGCACATTGTATCGGGAAATGCATGCGTTATACCATTCGGTCATTGAAGCCGTACAAGGGATGACGCGAGGCCAAGTCGAACTAGGGGGATTGATGCGTACCGTCGGATTGCGTTTTTCCGTCGTCCGCGGGAATCCGTACGAAAATGTGCAGGAAGGAGATTGGATTGCCGTTGCGCTTTACGGTACGATTGGCGCCCCGGTCCGCGGGTTAGAGCATGAAACAATCGGATTAGGAATCAATCACATATAAATATAGTAGAAGAAAAAGTCTAGAGTGATTAGTCAAGAGGAGGCTTTCTCTCATACCAGTTATGGTAGAGAAGAAGCCTCCTTCTTTATTACATTAAAGGGATAAGAGGTGGATGAGATGGTCGTGTTAACCGGTCATTCGTTGACGATAGAAGACGTTCGAAAAGTCGTCTTGGAAAAAGTGTTTGTTTCAGCCCATCCAGATAGTTGGCAAGAAGTAGAGAAAAGCCGAAAAGCGGTTGAACAAGTGGTAAAAGAAAAAAGAGTCGTCTACGGAATCAATACGGGATTTGGGAAGTTTAGCGATGTGTTAATTGATGAAAAAGACGTCAAAGAGCTGCAATACAATTTAATTCAGTCGCATGCGTGCGGGGTAGGCGATCCGTTTCCAGAAGAAGTGTCACGAGCGATGGTGTTGCTTCGAGCGAATGCGTTGCTAAAAGGCTTCTCCGGCGTAAGGCCTGTCGTCATTGAACGGCTTCTTCAATTATTGAACGCCGAAATTCATCCGGTCGTACCTCAACAAGGGTCGTTAGGAGCAAGCGGCGATTTAGCCCCTCTTTCCCATTTAGCCCTCGTCTTAATGGGAGAAGGTGAGGTCTTTTACAAGGGAGCTCGTGTCAAAGCCATAGAGGCTCTTTCGAAGGAAGGGATTGCTCCTATTACTTTAGAGGCAAAAGAAGGGTTAGCCCTCATCAATGGAACACAAGCGATGACGGCCGTCGGTGTTGTGGCGTATTTAGAAGCAGAGACGATGGCGTATGAAAGTGAAATGATAGCTGCCCTAACGATGGAAGGACTTCGTGGAATTGTCGATGCGTTTGATGAAGACGTACATGTTGTACGTGGGTATCCACAGCAAGTCGAGGTTGCCCGTCGAATAAGAATCTATTTACACGATAGTAAATTGACTACTCGCCAAGGGGAGCTGCGTGTCCAAGATGCGTACTCGCTACGCTGTATTCCACAAGTGCACGGAGCGTCCTGGCAAGCGCTCGATTATGTAAAAGAAAAACTGGAAATCGAAATAAATGCCGCAACGGACAATCCGCTTATTTTTCCGGACAAAAGAAAAGTCATCTCAGGGGGCAACTTTCATGGACAGCCGATTGCGTTAGCGATGGATTTTATGAAAATCGCCTTATCCGAACTCGCGAATATCTCTGAGCGGCGCATTGAGCGTCTAGTCAATCCACAGTTAAACGATCTGCCCCCATTTTTAAGTCCGGAGCCGGGCTTACAATCAGGGGCGATGATTATGCAATATTGTGCGGCGTCGCTCGTATCTGAAAATAAAACGCTCGCTCATCCGGCTAGTGTCGACTCCATTCCTTCTTCTGCGAATCAAGAAGACCATGTGAGCATGGGGACGATTGCGGCACGTCACGCGTATATGATTTTGCAAAATGTCCGTCGCGTGTTAGCCATTGAGCTCATTTGTGCGATGGAGGCGGTCGCGTATCGGGGAGTCGAAGGGATGGCATCCAATACGAGAGCTTTTTACGAGGAAGCGAGAAAAATCGTTCCGCGCATCGTGAAAGACCGCAAATTTTCGGATGACATTGAAGCAATGAATACGTGGTTAAAACAGTTTGATTGGTTCACTTTTTTCCAGAAAAAACTTCGAACAAACAAAATCAAG
This sequence comes from Bacillus sp. (in: firmicutes), assembly GCA_017656295.1. NCBI lineage: Bacteria > Bacillati > Bacillota > Bacilli > Caryophanales > Bacillaceae > Bacillus > Bacillus sp. (in: firmicutes). The sequence goes on from JACDOC010000012.1 coordinate 52,507, forward strand.
TAAGGAGGAAATAGGAATGGAACAAATGAAACGTGTAATTCGCGCAAAAAAAGGGTTGGAACTAGAGTGTAAAGGCTGGGAACAAGAGGCGGCTCTTCGCATGTTGTACAACAACTTAGACCCAGAAGTCGCGGAAAAACCGGAAGACTTAATTGTGTACGGTGGAATCGGTAAAGCGGCGCGAAATTGGGAAGCGTTTGATGCGATTGTCGATACGTTACGTAAGTTAGAAAACGATGAAACGATGCTCATTCAGTCCGGGAAGCCCGTCGGAGTATTTAAAACGCATCCACACGCTCCACGCGTGTTATTATCGAATTCCGTGCTCGTTCCGAAATGGGCGACATGGGAGCATTTCCATGAACTCGACAAAAAAGGTCTTATCATGTACGGCCAAATGACCGCTGGTAGCTGGATTTACATCGGTACACAAGGCATTTTACAAGGAACGTACGAAACGTTTGCAGCTGTGGCAAAAAAGCATTTTAATGGCACGCTCAAAGGAACGATTACACTGACTGCCGGACTCGGTGGAATGGGTGGAGCTCAGCCGCTCGCGGTAACGATGAATGATGGCGTTGTCATTGCGGTTGATGTTGATCCAGACCGGATTCAAAAACGCCTTGATACGAAATATTTAGACTGTATGACGACTTCATTAGAAGAAGCGTTAATGATGGCGCAAGAAGCAAAACAACAAGGAAAAGCGCTATCCATTGGGTTAGTTGGAAATGCAGCGACAGTTCACCATGAAATTTTACAAAAAGGGTTTCCGATTGACATCGTTACAGACCAAACGTCTGCCCATGATTCGTTAAATGGATATGTACCAGAAGGAATGACGTTAGAAGAAGCGGCGGCGTTACGAAAAGAACGTCCAGAAGAATATATCGCCCGTTCGAAAGCGTCTATGGCCAAACATGTTGAAGCGATGCTTGCCTTCCAAAAAAATGGGGCAATTGTGTTTGACTACGGAAACAACATCCGACAAGTCGCCAAAGACGAAGGGGTAGAAGATGCCTTTGCGTTCGCAGGCTTCGTTCCTGCGTACATTCGTCCATTGTTTTGCGAAGGAAAAGGACCGTTTCGTTGGGTAGCCTTATCAGGAGATCCAGAAGACATCTATCGGACCGACGCTCTAATTAAAGAACTGTTCCCAGAAAACGAAGCGCTCATCCGCTGGATTGATATGGCGCAAAAGAAAGTCGCGTTCCAAGGACTACCAGCTCGTATTTGCTGGTTAGGCTACGGCGAACGGGTGAAAATGGGGCTTGCGATAAATGAACTTGTGAAAAAAGGCGAATTAAAAGCACCGATTGTTATTGGTCGTGACCATTTAGATTGTGGATCGGTAGCCTCACCGAACCGAGAAACAGAAGGGATGAAAGATGGCAGTGATGCCGTAGGTGATTGGGCGATATTAAATGCACTCATTAATACAGCAGCTGGCGGTTCATGGATTTCAGTGCATCACGGCGGCGGCGTTGGGATGGGTTATTCGTTACATGCTGGTATGGTGGTTGTTGCAGATGGAACAGACCTGGCTCGCGAGCGTCTCGAACGCGTATTAACCACCGACCCTGGCATGGGGGTTATTCGTCACGTCGATGCTGGTTACGAAAAAGCGAAGCAAGTGGCGAAAGAAAAAGGCATCTACATTCCGATGGACAAAGGAGGAACAGCATGAAACTCGATCTTGTCATTCGTAACATTGGGCAGCTACTCACCATGGCAGCAGGCGGACCCGTTAAAGGAAAAGACATGAACCAGTTGTCGGTCGAAACTGATATGGCAATTGGGGTAAAAGACGGAAATGTCGTGTGGATCGGAAAAGATACGGAAGTGAACGATCTACAGTACGATCGATTCATTAATGCGAATGGAAAGCTTGTCACACCGGGACTGGTCGATCCGCATACACACCTTGTGTTCGGAGGTTCACGTGAACACGAAATGGCGTTAAAACAACAAGGGGTTCCTTATTTAGACATTTTAAAGCAAGGAGGCGGTATTTTATCGACCGTTCGAGCGACACGACAGGCAACCGAAGAGGAATTGTTCGAAAAAGGGATGTTTCACTTACAACGGATGATGTCATATGGCATCACGACGGTAGAAGCTAAAAGTGGGTACGGTCTGAATGAAAAGACTGAACTAAAACAGTTACGAGTAGCCCGTCGCTTAAACGAACATCATCCAGTCGACGTCGTGTCCACCTTTTTAGGAGCGCACGCCATCCCAACAGAATATAAAGAGGACCCGGATGCGTTTTTAGAAGCGATGCTCGCTATGCTTCCGGACATCAAAAAACAAGGTTTAGCCGAGTTTGTCGATATTTTTTGCGAAACCGGCGTATTCTCCGTGGATCAATCTCGCGCCTTTTTACAAAAAGCAAAAGAATACGGCTTTGACGTGAAAATTCATGCCGATGAAATTGATCCGCTCGGTGGGACCGAACTAGCGGTAGAACTTGGGGCGATTAGTGGAGACCACCTTGTTGGGGCATCCCATCAAGGGATCCACGCATTAGCGTCCTCTCATACGATTGCCGTTTTATTACCAGGTACGTCTTTTTACTTAGGAAAGGAAAGCTATGCGAAAGCCCGGAAAATGATCGAAGCTGGAGTCGCTGTGGCCTTGTCGACCGATTTTAATCCGGGAAGCTCACCGACGGAAAACTTGCAATTCATTATGTCGCTGGCAGCCTTGAAGCTGAAGATGACGCCGGAAGAAATTTGGCATGCGGTAACGGTCAACGCAGCGTACGCCATTAACCGGGGGAAAGTCGCGGGGCAAATTCGCATCGGTCGACCTGCTGATATCGTCGTATGGGATGCGCCGAACTATCAATATGTGCCTTACCATTATGGTGTCAATCATGTGAATACGGTTATTAAGACCGGAAACGTCGTGTACGAAAGGGGCGAAGGGTATGTCTCATCGCCTGTATCTTAAACGAGCAGGAACAGCCATTTTCCAAGACCGGTTTGTGAGAAAAGGAAAAGAGCTGTTTCAAGGAGAAGCGAGTGAAGCAGTGGTCGCACTGGTCGGGGCCCCGCTATCTAAGTCATCTATCAGCCATTCCGGGGCCGCATTTGCTCCAAATACGATTCGGCAAGCGTTGCAAGCCTTTAGTACGTATGCGGTGGACGATGACATTGACCTGTGGGACGAACGGGGGTGGGATGCTGGAGATGTAGAAATGCATCCGACTGACATCGTCACCTCCCAGCAACGAATTTATGATACATTAGTAGATTTATATAAAAGTCATCCTGAAACGAATTGGATTGTACTGGGTGGAGACCATTCGATTAGCTATCCATCGATTCATGCGTTCCAGCAAGCATACGGAACAATTGGGGTTATTCAATTTGACGCCCATCACGATTTACGCAACCTACAAGACGGCGGCCCGACGAACGGAACCCCGTTTCGAAGTTTACTAGAAAAGGGAGCACTGCAAGGAAAGCACCTCATTCAAATTGGTATCCGGAATTTTATGAACGGAAAAAGTTACACCGAATTCGGTCAGCAACAAGGGGTCACCATCTATACGATGAAAGACGTTCGCGAACAAGGCGTGAAGGAACTCGTTTCCACCAGTGTAGAACAATTAGCTACTACTTGTGACCGTATTTACGTATCCGTCGATATGGATGTCCTAGATCAAGCGTTTGCCCCTGGATGCCCGGCCATTGGCCCAGGCGGTATGGACTCCGAATCGTTAATTGAGGCGATCGAACTGGTCGCTCAACACGAAAAAGTAAAAGGGATGGACATCGTTGAAATTGACCCGACCGTTGATGTCCGCGACATGACGAGCCGAATGGCTGCTTACTTAATTTTGACGTTTTGGAAGGGGAAGAAAAAAATTCGTACGTAATGTAGAAAAGACAGGAACTTTTACAAATATTAAATCTCTAAAAAGAGCCTGCATCAAATTTTTTGCAGGCTCTTTATTTAATTGTAACAATTTCGACAGGCCCATGATCATCACAATGACCATTGTGAACATGATGTAATCTTCCAGTAACTAAATAATCCATATGATTGCCGTGAGGGACCATTTCATGCCCACAATCATCATCGTGGTTACAACCACAAGCAATAGGTCGACATTCATCAGGATTGGTTTCGCTAACTGGAATCTTACATTCATCCCAGTGACTTTCATGTTCGTGGTGAAGATGACCATTATGCACATAATCAATATGATCATCGTGTCGAATTTTTGTATGTCCACACGCAATACTGTGACGATGTTTATGTTCACCTGTATGGCTAGAGTGTTCCATTATTCATTCACCTCTTAATATATTTTCTCTTAAAGTATCCCCAAATAATAATCCTTTAATCTTGGGATTCCACCAACATTTGACTTAAAAAAAATCATATTTCGTGGCATCATCAAAGTAAGAGTAAAGAACGTTGGTAGAAGGAGGATATGCGTAAACATTCCTTATTAATTGGTACTAATTGGTAACTCTATTTTTAATAAGTTTGTACAAATAAACCATCATCTTCTTGCCATTCGGCTAAAAAAACATCTTTATAATCAGAAATACCTTGAGATTTGAGTTGTGTTTTTAACCAAGACTCATTAAAACCTAAATCATTTAGTTCATCCCATAAAACTTTACCGTCGCGTATTAAAGTGACTGGAACATAAACAGGTTTTATGGACATATTAAAATCTCCCTGAGTTGTTTTTTGATATTTTGATTTTTTTAAAATGCTAATCGAGCCGTTAGCTTCTAAATAACAAAAGGCCACTTCTCGAATAGAAAAGGTTTCGCTTTGCCGAAGTAAGCTTTGCAGCTGATTGATATTCATTCGATTCTTTTTCAATTCTTCATAATCAACTTTTCCATTTTTAATAAGAGCAGACGGTTTTCCTTCAAATATGCCGCGAAACGCTAGAAATTTCTGTCCAAGATATTCGACGATAAAAAGTAAACCGCCCCATAATATCATAGAGTAAATAATATAAAAGGCACCGATTTGATGGTCGTATACTGCGTTTCCTAGTAATTCTCCCAGTACTATAGAGGCAATAAAAGTGAAGGGTGTAATTTGATTAATGATTTTCTTTCCAACCAACTTGACGATGATAAAAAGAAGGAAAAACCCGATCATAAGTTCAATGGTTAGATACATGACTTTCATATGATGAATACTCCAATCTAATCATACATAATGATGACTTATTTTCATTTATTTCCTATTACCCGTATCCATTTTTTAGGCTAACATCAATTTGAGCCCTTTATGCACCGTTTCAAATTTTTGCACATGATTTATGCTTCTAAAAACTTGCTTTTTGCACTTCAAAAGTCATTTTAGTACCGACATAATCATTTAAAAGACATTAGGAGAGAAGGAAACCGATGCTAATCAAATGGATTCAATGTCAAGTGAAAGAGAACAGTCGCGATGCATTTTCAAAGGGACAACAAGAATGGAAACCACTTACAAACGTTGAAGGGTTTATTGCACAATTCGGTGGCTGGAACATCACCAATCCGAACGAAGCGTGTATTTTAGCGTTATGGAAAAATGAAGAAACGTATAAATCATTCATGAAGAATCACCACGACTCAATATATGAACAAACAAAACAACAAGGAACGTATGACCACATTAAGGTGCAGTTATTCCAAAGTAAACATGTGATCAACGAACACATTCCAACGAACACTCCTTTTTTATTCGTTACTGAAATGGTCGTACAAAACGACCTATCGTCATTACCAGATTGGTACATTGTGGGGTATCAAAAACAACAGGTGGCTCGTTACCTAATAGTAGAATTGGAAGACAGAAAGAAGCTTACTCATTTAAAAGAAGTTTTATCGTTCGAAACAAAACAAATACGACTTGAACCTACATGGTATCTTATGGATAAAAAGCAATAATATGGTCCTATTTGAATAAAATTACTAATTTACTATAATAGTGGGGTGACTTTCATAAAGGAGTGTTTAAGTGATGGCAAAAAAATTATTACAACGCTTTCTTCAGCGAGAGCAAATAGAACAATCTTCGACTCAACAGCATAATGAGGCCCCAATTGTAAAAGTTCCTCGAAAAGAATTGCAAAAACAAATTGAAATGATTCAACTAACTGAAAAAGATTTAGAGATGGCTAAAAAATTAGCTCCATGGATTCATCAATCAATTGATACCATTACGACAAAGTTTTATGAGGCCATTGGAAAAGAACCATCACTCATGGAACTAATAAATAAACATAGTAGTGTGGAAGCACTAAAAAAAACATTAAAAATACATATTCAACAAATGTTTTCTAAGAACATTGACGAAGAATACATTCAAAGAAGACTGGCTATTGCCCATAAGCATGTAGAAATTGGATTACATACGAAATGGTATATTGCTTCGTTCCATACATTGAACGAAACGTTATTGCAAATAGCACAAGAGCATGCAGAAAGTACAAACGAATTTGTCCAAATGGCAAAGACTATTAATAAATTAATTAACTTCGAACAACAGCTGGTGCTAGAAGCGTTCGAAGACCAGATTGAGGCTATTCGTGTGAAAGAAATGGAAGAAAAGCGAAAAGTTCAGGAACAAGTAAAGGCGGCAGTGGAGGAATTAACAGCTCTTTCTCAAGAGACAGCTGCATCTATTTCACATTTAAACGATTTTTCTAGTAAAGTATTAAATTATGCCAAAGAGGGAACTCACATCTCTTTAACAACGAGTGAACAGTCTAAGCTTGGAAAAGAAAAATTACTCGAGCAAAATAAAAATATGTCCGACATGTTGACATACATGAAAGAAATCACCGAATACATGAATGAGTTAAATGAAACATCCAAACAAATTCGAGACGTGGTAGGGATTGTTGAAGAAATTGCCAACCGAACGAATCTTTTATCGTTAAACTCATCTATTGAAGCAGCACGTGCGGGCGAACAGGGACGTGGATTTGCGGTTGTGGCAGGTGAAGTACGGAAACTTTCTGAAGAAACAAAGCATTCTGTTTCCAATGTCAACGACCTCATCGGAAGTACAAATTCCCAAATTGAAAGCGTATCTACATCTGTTACCGAAATTGCGCAAATGGTCCAAAACGTATCAGAAAAAACAAAAGAACTAGAACATAGTTTTGAGGAAATTTTTACGTCCATGCAATCCCAACAAAAACAAATGGCACTCATTGAAGAGCAACTCAATTTATTTAAAGAGAGAATGGACGAAATTGATACGGTTTCTAATCATATTTCTAAATTAACAGACCATCTCAACCAAATTGCCCAACAACTAAATTAATATTCAGTAACCTATATGTAATGGATGAAGTTTTTAATTCACGCTCTTGTTTCTGTAGCATTTTCCTTTGAAATCCACTAGTTACTAAAAAACGAATTGTTTTTTCGTTATAATGTGTTTGTTTCGCTTGGGATAATTGGTTCATTATTTGAACCGCCGTATACCGAACGGTACGTACGGTGGTGTGAGAGGACGAGGGCTAGTCGCCCTCTCCTACTCGATTAAATGAGAAACATCGCTGCAATCGTTGTCACTATTAATCCAATCGTTACAGGAAGAAGATTGCGGCGCGCTAGCTCAAACGGATCGACACCGCAAATCGCTGCTGCTGGAATAAGAGCCCAAGGAACAAGTGTCCCGCCGCCGACCCAAATAGCTGCAATCTGTCCTAATGCTGTTAACGTCGCTGTACCTGTTCCAATGGCTGTTGCGAACAGTTTGGCGATGGAACCGGCTAAAGAAATCCCTGAAAATCCAGACCCGTCTAAACCAGTAATTGCCCCAACTCCTGCTAAAGTAACTGCCCCGATTTCTTTGTTTAATGGAACAACGTGAGCAAGCGCTACTCCTAAATCATTGACCATCCCTTGTGATGTTTTAGGCAAATACTCTCCGATAATTTTTATAAAACCTGTGTCCCCTAAGTAGAAAAAGGCGGCGATTGGAATAACGGGGCCAAACACTTTGAATCCAAATTGGAAACCTTCAATTAAATAGTTAGTCGTTTCTTCGAGACCTTTATTTTTATGAGCCAAAAGAGAAATCATAATTAGAATAAAAATGGAGGTCCCACCGATTAATGCGGTCGCATCTCCGCCTTGCAAATTTAAATAAGACATCGCAACAACATCAAGAATAAATAACAATGGAATGATGAAAGCAAGCCATTTTTTGGCTGTTTCAGATAATAGATGAGACGGGATGTTTGAGCTATTTACGGATCTGTTGGAAATTGTCAGCTTGTTCATTTCCATTGATATCTTTCCTCGCTTCATATCCCTCCGTAAAAGGATAAAGGCTACAGTAACTGTAACAATTCCCATGATAAAAACGAGAGGAACGCTGGCGGAAACAACTTGGGAAACAGGGAGACCTGCTGCATCTGCCGTTAATTTTGGAGCAGCTTGAATAACGAAATCGCCCGATAATGCGATACCGTGACCAAATAAATTCATTGCCATTGCTATGCCTATTGCTGGTAGGCCAACACGAAGTGCAACAGGCAATAATACGGCGCCCATTAGCGCCACGGCTGGTGAAGGCCAGAAAAACCAAGAAATAACCATCATAAGTACTCCAATCGTCCAGTACGCTAATGTTGGTGTACGAATGAGTTTGGCAAAGGGTGAAATCATGACATCGTTAATTCCTGTAACAGTTAATGTTTTGCTCATTGCAACGATGATGGAAATAACAAGGATAGTTGGCAGTAGTTCGGTAATAGCGAAAATAAAACTATTAAATACTCCACTAATCGAGGCGCTTACTGAATGTGTAGCTGTAAACGCTAACAAAAAAATCCCAGCAATACAAATTAGCGATGTATCTCTACGCATAATCATAAAGCCGATAATTAGCAAGATAAAGGCTACGTAGAGCCAATGCAATGCTGTTAGTTCAATACCCATACATTTTTCCTCCCCAATCTATATCAACAATCGGAAAAACATGATGATTACCTAACTGATGTAATACAGAATATGAAGGGAAAAATAAGTTGTGAAAGTATATGTCAAGCTTTTTTAGCAGACTTGTGGAGAGGTGTAGAAGAAAGATTGATTTCCTCAGTAATGATTGCAAAAAGAAAAATGCTGTTCTTTTTAGGACGGCATTTGACAATTCATCTTCATATTATTGAGGAATGATATAAGTTGTAACATAGGAAGGGCGAGGGAAAATCGTTTCTTTTGTTCAATTCCTTCTTGTGTAACTCGTTTTTGATCGCTTATTCGTAAGCCTTTGACTTCTACCGATCTATGAACCTCTTTCACCTACACTTCGCTTAGAGGTGGGAGACTTCTCGGTGAACTTGTTAATTCATAATTAATCAACCATAGTATTGGATGAAGTTTCTAATTCAAGCTCGTGTTTCCCATAGCATTTTCCCTTGAAATCCACTAGTATTAATAATGGAAAGAGGGATTATGATGAGCAAATTTAAATCGTTTGAAGAAATGAAACAAATATGTGAAGAGATCAATGCTTCGCACATTCCGGATGGTTCACGATTTGACGAAGCCATTGACGATATATTGTCCGATGAGGAGTCAACAGCGGATGAAGTGGTAGCTAATGCATACCGTCATTTGCTTCAAACCGTCGATGCAGAAATCGAAACAATTGAAGGAAAAATGAAGTTGTCGCCTACGTGCCGAAAAGGGTGCGCGCATTGCTGTTACTTCCCGATTATCGTCACTCGTCTTGAGGCGAAACTCATTTGGGAGACGATGAAACAAACGATGGGAGAAGAAGCGGCGCGTCAAAAAATAACAACTTATGTAGAAAACTATAAAGATAAACTTTCGGAAATTACGTCACTCGATTTTCGAACGGACGCTGATTTTAAGTATAAATACATTTCTGCTCAAATCCCGTGTCCGTTGTTAGATACGGAAACGAATACATGTGTGGCGTATGACGTGCGTCCCATTCCGTGTCGGACGTACTTAAATTATGCCAATCCACAAGTGTGTGCAGATGATCTTGTTCCGAAAGAGCCGTTTAGTTATGAATTTTTATATCGCTACTACATGGACGGCTTACACGAGGTCATTGAAGCACTGTTATACGGCGGAGAAGAAGTGTCGTTCAATTATCCATTTGATTTAATGGAATACGATTATTTACCGAACTTTTTACAAGAAGAACTAAAAAATGAACAGCCCGAACCGTAAGCGAACGGTCGGGCTGTTTTCATAAATTGATATTGGATGGAACTGGTTGACTTTGTCTCTTTTCAAATCGTTGGAACATGACGTAATATAAAACCGCGCTCAGAACGGACAATAACGCTAACAATAGAAACGTTCCCTCATATCCAAGCCAAAGCGAAACCGGAATAGAAAGGGGAGCAATGGTCCGCCCGAACGTAAACCGCAAGCTCGCAGCGGCAAAATATTGACCGCGCATATGCTCCGGTGCCAATTTGGAAATAAAGTTTTGTTGAATCCCAGCTGTCATTAACTCACCGAACGTAAAGAGAGCCATCGCAAAAATGAATCCCCACATGGTCGATAACTGGCCAAACAACCAGATCGCTACTGCATAGACAAGAGCCGAGGAAATAAATACGTTTTTCTCTTTATATTTAGACATCCATTTCGTCATCACAACCGTAAACAACGCGACTAACAAGCCGTTTTCAGATAAAAGGAACCCAAAAACTTGTTCTTTCATTAGCGTGAAGCTCCAGCCGTTTATGGAAAATAACGTTGCTTGCTCTAATGTGTCTTTAGTATAAACCGGAATTAATAAGTCCAATTGCATAAACGTTTGCGCGACGAGTACGCCAGCGAGAATAAACAGTAAAAATGTTTTGTCGGTAAAAATGACCCGATAATCGGAAAACTGTCGAGTCAAAACTCCTACCCATGTTTGTCGTTCCTCTTTGTCCATCGTGCGTTTTGGAGCGGTTTCCCGCGTCCATTTGTACAGTAAAAAGGAAAGAACGAAACTCATTGCCATGGCAAATAAAAGAAGCTCAAAGCGGTAATGGACGTAAAAAATGCCACCTAAAATCGGCCCGAAGACAACAGCGATATTGATGGACGTATAAAATACCGCAAACACTTCGCTACGATGCTTTTCATCTACGACATCGGCGACCATCGCTTGGCTCGCTGGCCAGTAAAACGACCCGAACACCCCTAATAAAGCAAAACAGAGATACGATAGGAGCGCCGACTCGAGCCAAGTCGAGTTGACCATAGCAAAAATGAAAAAGACAATACCATTCGCAAAAGAGGATAAAACCATCATCCGCTTTCGGCCAAATCGGTCCGCAAAATGACCGCCCATTAAGTTAGCAAACACGCCAAGAAGCTGAGACATAATAAGTAAAAGTCCAGCGGTTGTTTTTCCAAACGCTTCGGTAAAATAAATCGTTAAAAAGGGAAAGAACATCCAAAACGTGACGTTCATCATAAATTCCCCAAACAATCGCACCTTTAAGTTTCGATCCCAATTTCGTATGTTCATGTTTGTCATCCCCGTTTCCACTTTGTTGACCTTCTCATCTTACTTGGTTTTTAACATCTCTCACAAGCGCAAAAAGATGGTCAATTCCTCCTACTTTTGGCTGAAAAAAGGAGCAGGCGATACCTGCTCGCAATGTCCGTTATTTTGCTATATCAAACGCCCATTCGCCGTTACGGAATATTGGCTCTGTAGTTCCGTCAGCTAAAATGCCATCGATGTCCATTTCAGCCGAACCAATCATAAAGTCCACATGCGTAATACTTGAATTTAAGCCAGCATGTTCAAGCTCTTCTTTGGACATTTCTTTTCCGCCTTCGATGCAAAAGGCGTACGCATTTCCGATCGCTAAATGGTTGGACGCATTTTCGTCAAATAGCGTGTTATAGAATAAGACGTTCGTTTGCGAAATGGGTGAAGAATGTGGAACGAGAGCAATTTCACCTAAATAGTGTGAGCCTTCGTCCGTTTCCACTAACCGTTTTAAAATATCTTCACCTTGCTCCGCCTTTACATCAACGATTCGACCGTTTTCAAACGTGAGCGTGAAATTATCAATAATGTTTCCACCGTAGCTTAATGGTTTGGTGCTTGATACGTATCCGTTTACACCCGTTTTTAATGGGACGGTAAAGACTTCTTCTGTCGGCATGTTGGCCATAAACTCAACCCCGTCTTTGTTCACGCTACCTGCCCCAACCCAAATGTGAGTTTCTGGCAATTCAATCGTTAAATCGGTACCAGGGGCTTTATAATGAAGTTTTTTGTATCGCTTGTTGTTTAAATAATCCACGATTTGGTGAAGTTTTTGATCGTGTTCTTTCCATGCTACTACCGGATTGTCTTGGTCGATGCGTGTTGCTTTGAAGATGGCATCCCATAATTTTTCGACTGGATCTTCGCTGCGGACGTCTGGGAATACTTTTTCCGCCCACTCTTTAGAAGCAGCTGCGATGACCGTCCAGCTTACTTTGTCGCTTTGAATGTATTGACGATATTTTGCCAGCGCTTGACCAGCCGCTTTTTGAGCATTTGCGATACGTTCCGGATTGACGCCTTTTAATAAATCAGGGCTTGAGGAAAGAACGGACATGAACGCAGCTCCTTGTTCCGCGAGCTCTTCCATTTCTTTTGCACGCCATTTTGGAAATTCATGAAACGCTTCATCTGGAGCCAGTTCGTATTTCGTACGTGTAACTATGTCATCGTTCCAGTTCACAATGACGTTTTTTGCTCCAGCTTGGTATGCATAGTTGACAATGAGACGGACAAACTCAGCTGCATCAATGGATGCATTAATAACAAGTGTTTGGCCTTTTTGAATATTCACGCCTACTTTGACAGCTAGTTCCGCATATTTATGTAGCTTTTCCTGGAAATTCGACATAATCGTCGCTCCTTTTTCAAAATTTTCTTTCCTTATTTTATCATAAGTTCCTTCGAGAGTCGAAAAAATTGTAGGGCTTAATGTTACTTCTCAAACAATTCCCGGTACGCATCGGGATTTCGAATAAAGTCTGCAAGGGTATATTCTTTCAAAACAGAAATATAAGCGTCAAGTGCCTTATTTAATGCATGTTTTAATGAACAAACCGGTGAGATGACACAACTATTTTTTTCTGGATGAAAGCATTCGACGAGGTGAAAATCTTCTTCTGTTTGTAAAATGACTTCACCAATATTAATGTCTTCTGGACGTTTGTTCAGTCGAATCCCTCCATTTCGACCTCGAATCGTTTCAATATATCCTAACCGTCCTAAATCGTAGATGACTTTCATCAGATGGTTTTTTGAAATTCCGTATACGTCTGCGATTTCTTTAATATTGGATAATTCTTCATTCGGTTTTGTTGCTAAATAAATAAGAACGCGCAAGGAGTAATCGGTATAGTTGGTTAGTCTCATTTGTTTCATCTCCTTCACTACAACGTCCATGTCACGTTGGTTTCATTATACAATGTGGCCAATTTCCCTGTCGAAAATGTGACAGTTTTATAAAAGATGCATTTGAAATATTGCTTTTAAAATGATTAAGCGATACCCTAAAGATGTATTTTAAATACTTCTTTTAGGAGGGACCATTATGTTATCCCAAAAAACGATTGAAATTGTCAAATCTACCGTGCCAATTTTAGCTGCTCGCGGAACAGAAATTACGTCTTGTTTTTATCGAATGATGCTAAATAACCATCCGGAACTGTTAAATATTTTTAATCATGCCAATCAACAAAAAGGTCGTCAGCAAACGGCATTAGCCAATACAGTCTACGCGGCTGCGGAACATATCGACCAACTCCATGTATTGCTTCCTGTGGTCAAACAAATAGCGCACAAGCATCGCAGTTTAGGTGTAAAACCAGAACATTATCCAATTGTCGGAAAACATTTGTTGCTTGCGATAAAAGAAGTGCTTGGTGACGAGGCAACAGACGAAGTATTACAAGCATGGGAAGAAGCTTATGGAGTGATTGCTAAAGTATTTATTGATATAGAACAAGAGATGTATAAAGAGGCGGCAGAACAAGAAGGAGGTTGGAAGGACTTTAAAGAATTCGTCCTTGTACGAAAAGAAGAAGAAAGTAGTGTGATTACCTCTTTTTACTTAAAACCAAAAGACGGAGCGCCATTACCAATGTTTCAACCAGGTCAGTACATTACGGTTCGCCTGCAAATACCTGGAGAAGAATATACACTGAATCGTCAATATAGTTTATCATCCGCGCCAGGAAATAATACGTTCCGTATTTCTGTAAAACGGGAAGCGGACCGAAAACCCCACGGAAAAGTGTCTAATTACTTACACGATCACTTCCATGTTGGGGATACGATCGAAGTAAGTGTGCCTGCTGGTGATTTTGTTCTCGAGGAAACAGAAAAAAATGATGTGGCATTCATTAGTGGTGGAGTAGGAGTAACACCAATGATGAGCATGTTAGAGCACCTAGTTAAAATAAAATCCAATCGTCGTGTGTCTTTTATTCATGCAGCGAAAAATGAAGATGTTCACGCGTTTAAAGAGGATGTCAAACAATTGATTGGTCAGTTAGAACATGCTCGTCAATTCACTATTTATGAGCAACCAATTAATGAAAATAGCGAATACGATTTAAAAGGCTTTATTACGAAAGATTTCCTTCAATCAATCGTTCATAAAGATACGATTTGCTATGTGTGCGGTCCGGTTCCGTTTATGCAGACAATCATTCATCACTTACAGGAACTTGGACTTCCAGAAACCCACATTCGTTATGAATTTTTTGGACCTTCAATGGCCATGGATCAATTAGAGATCGTGAATTCTTAAAAAATGAAAAGGGGTGTCCCTAAATTGGGCACCCTTTTGTTGCTATCTCACCATATCCTCGTTATCATAATCTGGTTCTGGTGTCATTCCGACTCGGTTTTTAAACGCTTCTTGCGTCACAATGTATTCTTCGTCTTCTATTCGTTCTTTCGTATGTTTTTCGGCCATACTGTTATGAGGTGATTGTGGTTCATGCCCTTTTTTCTTATGGTGAAACGCTTTTCCTCTTCCCATTTGAGATTCCCTCCTTCATACGTTTATCCATAGTATGTTCTTCTATTGTTGAATTCCTGATGGTAAAAATTGTAACAAAATGGATCGTATTTGTCGTGCAGAGCCGATACGATTTTACTTACAATAGAAGAAAGGAGGGATTCGTGTTGGATTGGATACGGTTGTCGGAAGAGCGTATAAAAAAAGCGTATGAAGAGGGTGAGTTTCAAAACTTACCGGGGTTTGGAAGGCCTTTAAAACTGGATGATGAATACGTACCGGAAGAATTACGGATGGCGTATCGTCTGTTGAAAAACGCAAATTATTTACCAGAGGAAGCAAATTGGAAAAAAGAACTCTTAACGTTTGAAGATTTGTTGAAGTCGTGTAAAGACGAAGAGGAACGAAAACAACTGGAGCAACAACTAAACGAAAAGCGTGTTCGTTATAATCAATGGCTGGCCAAAAAGCGGGTGCAAACAAACTCTTCCATTTTTAAAAATTACGAGCAAAAAATTGAAAAACGGTTAACTTCTGATTAAGTTGTCTTTTCAAAGGCAGCTTTTTTCTTTTGGTTTCTAAAGAATTAGCGATTTTTGTCGATAAACATAGGTAGATAACCCCGCGAAAACTTGGAGGACGGGGAAGAAACAAGGAATAAGGGTGACGATAATGGATCGAACAACATTGATAGGAATTATTTTAGGAATTGTTGCAGTAGGGGTAGGAATGATTTTAAAAGGGGTTCACTTATCGGCCTTAATTAATCCTGCTGCGATTCTAATTATTTTACTTGGGACAGCAGCATCTGTAATCATTGCCTTTCCAACACATGAAATTAAAAAGGTACCAAAATTGTTCGGGATTTTGTTTAAAGAATCCAATCATATGCAGCCGAAAGATGTCATTAAGCTGTTTACCGATTGGGCGCAAACTGCCCGAAAAGAAGGACTGTTGGCGTTAGAAGCGCAAGCGAATGAAATTGAAGATCCATTTTTACGAAATGGATTAAGCTTAGCGGTTGATGGACAAAGTGCGGATTACATAAGGGATGTGTTAAACGAAGAAATTGAAGCGATGGAAGAGCGTCATCAAGCGGGTGCGGCCATATTTACCCAAGCCGGTACATATGCTCCAACGTTAGGAGTTCTTGGTGCCGTTGTAGGTTTAATTGCGGCTTTAAGTAATATGGAGAACACGGACGAATTAGGACATGCCATTGCGGCGGCATTCGTGGCGACATTACTTGGTATTTTTACAGGGTATGTGTTATGGCATCCATTTGCAAATAAATTAAAACGGAAATCCAAACAAGAAGTGCAATTAAAACTTATGATGGTCGAAGGGATTTTATCCGTGTTAGAAGGGGAATCACCGCGGACGATTGAACAAAAATTGGCTTCCTATTTACCAGCAAATGAGCGCAAAGAATTACAGGAAGAAAGCGTTGTGAAGCAATATGAGCCGGCGTAAAAAGAAGCACGAACACGAACATATCGATGAAACGTGGTTAATTCCATATGCGGACCTTTTAACCCTTCTTCTAGCATTATTTATTGTTTTGTTTTCGATGAGTTCGGTGGATGCGAAAAAATTTCAAGCGTTGTCCCAAGTGTTTAACGAATTATTTATTGGGGGGACAGGTGTGATGGAATACCAAACCCCTGTTCCTGCCAATGAGGAAGGAAAACAGACGAAAGATATTACCGATGATGATATTCACGCTAAGGAACAAGAAGAGTTGACGAAATTAAAGGCTAAAATTGACACCTATATCAAGCAACGGCAACTAGCCGATAAGTTTGAAACATCCCTTTCAGATGAAGGCCTGTTGTTAACGATACGAGATAATGTGTTGTTTGAATCAGGAAGTGCGGAAGTTCGACCGGAAGATGTGGACGTTGCCAGAGAAGTGTCCAATTTACTTATTATGAATCCGCCACGAAACATTATTATTAGTGGACATACCGATAATGTACCAATCAATAATTCGGAGTTTTCTTCGAACTGGGAATTAAGTGTCATGCGAGCGGTAAACTTTATGAAGTTACTTTTAGAAAATGACCAATTAGATCCGCGCTGGTTTAGCGCCAAAGGGTTTGGCGAGTTCCAACCGATAGCACCGAACGATACGGAAAGCGGTCGTGCCAAAAACCGCCGCGTCGAAGTGCTTATTTTACCGCGAACAGGTTAAACGGAAAGTATTTGGTATGGAACGTAAAGTAAAATCGGATAAACGGAAAGTATTCAGCGGGAACGTAAAGTAAAATCGGTTAAACGGAAAGTATTCAGCGGGAACGTAAAGTAAAATCGGTTAAACGGAAAGTATTCAGCGGGAACGTAAAGTAAAATCGGATAAACGGAAAGTATTCAGCATGGAACGTAAAGTAAAATCGGTTAAACGGAAAGTATTCGGCATGAAACTTAATGTAAAATAGCAAATACACCATTGTAAAAGAAAGAGCTGACCTAAAAGAGAAGGGGACAGCTCTTTCCTTTTGTTAATCGGCTCATTTGAATCTGTCTACTTGACCATTTACTAGTGTCCAAATAGTAACAAAGGTTGTCGTTTAAAGAAAAAATGTACCATATTTGTCTAAACATAATGGTCGGTTATTTGACGAAATTAATCCATAGGCGTAGATACAGGATTATGCCACCTCGCTCTTTATTTAAAAAACAAAGCTCAGAATATAAAAAAAGACAAAAAGTACCGATAGCCAGGAACTTTTTGTCGATTCATCTCTAAACAGGGTATTTCTTGGGAAATGCAGTTGTCGATAAATGACGAACGCTACTTATTTTTCCGTAAGCTTCCTAATTCTTCAGCTATTGCTTGCATTTCACTTGGGCTAAATGACGAGCGTTTCATCACCATTTCGTAAATGTCACGAAGTTCTTCGTACAAATTTTCATCAAAGTGTTCTGGTTTAATCGCTCCCATATTGACAACCTTTAACTTTTCTTTAATTTTTTCAATCATATACTCCACATTTTCTACTGACTTAACAGAAAGATCCACTTTCTCCATTCCTTTCGTCTCGTTTGTAGTTTTATCTTTTCATGAAACGGGAAGGTTGTCAAATAAGAAAAGGGAAATTATATGAAAAGAATGATAAATCATTGTATGATGAAAGTGGGAAAAGTCATTTTCACCAGAGGAAGGGAGTTCATTATGGTAAATGTACTATTCGTTTGTTTAGGTAATATTTGTCGTTCACCGATGGCGGAAGCGGTGTTTCGAGACTTAGTTAAAAAAGAAGGACTAGCCGACAAGATTCACATTGATTCTGCAGGGACGGGTCACTGGCACGTTGGCGAGCCACCTCATCGTGGAACGCTTGATATTTTAACCAAAAATAATATTGATACGTCCGGACTTGTGGCTCGTCAAATTCGAAAAGAAGATGAAGAAACATTTGATTATATTGTCGTAATGGATGAAGCGAATGAGCGCGATGTCCGCCGGATTATAAGTGCAAATCCGAAGGCAGAAGTAAGACGTTTAATGGATTATGTTGATCATCCGGTAAAAAACGTACCCGACCCCTATTACACAGGAAACTTTGATGAAGTGTATGAACTAATAACTGAAGGATGTCGCGGGTTACTACAGCATATTCGAAAAAACGAATCCATATAAGAAAGGAGGAGAATCATTGAAACAGGAAAAACGTTTTGTCAAAGGAGTGCTATGGGGCGCATTGGTAGGTGGGGTTCTTACACTGCTTGACGAAGATACAAGAAAAGCGGTTTGGTCCAAAACGAAAGACGGCTATCAAGGGGTGCAACAATTTTTAAAAAATCCGAACGAAAAAATAGAGAAAGTTATGCAAGTGTACAACGACTATCGGGAACAATTTGAAATAATTAAAAACGACGTCGAACAGATGGTGAACCAATTAAAAGAGCAAACTCAACCGCTAAAAGAAGTGTCTGCCTCCAATGAAGAGCAAAAAGAAGAATAAAGGAGTGAAGGCATGCCGAGAAAGCATCCTAATGGGCTTGTTTCGTTTGTCAATCGTTATTTGCAATCCGTTATACATCATGATTGCTTCGGAATGGCCGCACAGTTATCGTACTTTTTTTTCTTATCCTTATTTCCGTTATTAATTGTATTAGTGACACTAATTTCGTATTTACCGTATTCCCAAGATGATTTGCTCGGAATCATTCGGGATTTTGCTCCCAAGCAGCCAATGGTAATTATTGAGAGAACGTTAGAAGAAGTAATGACAAAGTCAAATAGTGGTTTACTATCCATAGGTATCATCGGTACGTTATGGTCTGGATCGAGTGGCATGAGAGGAATTGTTAAAGCGATGAATCGGGCGTACGATGTCAATGAAAATCGGTCTTTTATTACCATTCGCGTTATGTCTATCGTCTTAACGATCCTTTTATTATTCGTGATTTTACTTGTTTTACTTCTTCCGGTGTTCGGTAAGCAAATCGGGTATTTTATCTTTTTGCAACTCGGCGTGTCAGATCAGTTTGTACAAATTTGGGATTACTCGAGTTGGCTTATCAGTGCCATCGTTTTATTTGTCGTGTTTATTGGTGTTTACTTTTTTTCGCCAAATAAAAAAATCCAATGTCGTTCCGTCGTTCCGGGGTCGCTCTTTGCTACATTCGGCTGGATGGTCGTTTCATGGATGTTCTCCTATTACGTCGCAAATTTCGGTGATTTTTCAGCAATCTATGGAAGCATCGGTGGAATTATCGTCATGCTTATTTGGTTTTATTTAACGGCGGTAATTCTCATTTTAGGTGGCGAACTTAACGCATTCATTAGCGAAGAGACAAAATGTTAGCTCATAAAAGTGCTCCTCCTGTTACATACTATTGATGTGGATATTAACCACATATTGGGGGGGATGAGTGATGACAAAATCAGCAAATAAAGATGGCGGAACAAAGCAAAACAAAAAGCAAACTCCGAAACATAAAACGTCTAGTTCGGCTAACAAACAAAACGGTTATCATTAAGGGAAAGCCAATTCTCCTATTAATGGGGGATTGGCTTTTATATTGAACGGTTTTTAGATTTACTTCTCATTAAAGCAGAATTTTGGTTATGTCCTAAACTAGAGGTTTGCTTCATATAAGTCTATGTGCCAATTCAGGACTTCTATGAGTCAAAAAATAAGTTTTATGTTTCAATTCAGAGGTTTTATGAGCAAAAAAATAAGTTTAATGTGCCAAAAAATAGTTGTACCTAAATTAAAGTTTTAGTTCCAATTCAAGGCCTCTATGTGCCAACTCGTGAACATTAAAAAGAAGAAGTTGACCCTACAAGGATCAACTCCTTCCATTACGATTTCAACAACCGTAAGCTGTTTAAGATGACTAAAATTGTACTTCCTTCATGGCCGATGACCCCAAACGGCAGGTCAATGAGTTGCAGGAAGTTGGAGGCAATAAGTAACATGATCACAGTAATCGAAAAGACGATATTTTGTTTGACGATGCGATTCATTCGTTTAGACAAGCGAATCGCTTCTGCAATGCGAGGCAAGTCATTTTTCATAAGAACGACATCAGCCGTTTCTAAAGCGACATCCGTTCCTTCTCCCATCGCAATACCTACGTTGGCCGCAGCTAATGCCGGTGCATCGTTAATCCCATCACCTACCATTGCCACGGTGCCGTATTTTTTCTTCAGCTTTTTCACATATTCCACTTTCGTTTCTGGTAAGCACTCCGCTAAATAATCATCAACTTTTGATTCAGCAGCAATCGCTTTAGCCGTCGTTTCGCTATCTCCTGTGAGCATAATCGTATAAATCCCATGTTCCTTCAGTGCTTGAATCGCCTGAATCGTATCATCCCGTACTACGTCTTTTAATGCAATGAGGGCAGCAATGCCTTTGTCATCGGCTGCAAACACGATTGATTTTCCTTCAGCGGCTAATTGATGCATTCGGCCGTCAGCAAATGCGTACGCTTGTTCGTTACCGACGAATTCCGCTTTTCCGACTTTCCAATGAACCCCGTTAATCGTAGATTCAATCCCCCATCCAGAAACATCTTTCACTTGCTCTGGTTCGATAAACGTAGCGATTCCTTTCTTTTTCACGTATTGTACAATCGCTTGAGCAAGCGGATGGTTCGAATGATTTTCGATGGAGGCAATGGTCTGCATCGTTTCTTCTTCATTTAAATCATCACGCACAATGACATCAGTAACCATTGGTTTTCCTTTGGTCAGCGTCCCGGTTTTATCAAAGGCAATGGCCCGAATGTGGCTTAAGTTTTCTAAGTGAACGCCGCCTTTAAATAAAATTCCGTGACGAGCTCCGTTTGATATGGCTGAAAGTGTGGCTGGCATAATTGATGCGACAAGTGCACAAGGGGAAGCAACAACAAGTAAAATCATCGCCCGATAAAACGTGTCGGTCCAGCTCCACCCAAGCAGATAATGTGGAAGGAACATCATCACGAATACGACTAGTAGCACAATTTTTACATATTGACCTTCAAATTTTTCAATAAAAAGCTGGGAAGGAGATTTTTCACTTTGCGCCGATTGAACAAGCTGAATAATTTTTTGGAACAATGTTTCGCTGCTCGGCTTTGTCACTTGAATAGTTATCGAACCGTTGATGTTTACCGTTCCTGCGAACACTTCACTGTCCATTTCTTTTTGTACAGGCATCGATTCACCGGTAATCGCCGACTCATCGATTGTCGTTTCGCCTTTGATAATAATGCCGTCGGCTGGTACGCGTTCCCCTGGTTTTACTAAAATAAGGTCGCCAACGGTTAACTTGGAAACATGTACTTTTTCTTCCTTCCCATCGGTAATACGTAACGCTTCTTCTGGTTGCAACTCCATGAGCGCCGAGATTTCTTTATGACTTTTATTTGACGTGTATGTTTCTAACGCTCCGCTCATCGCAAATATAAAAATTAACATCGCACCTTCTGTCCAGTAGCCGATGATCGCCGCACCAATTGCTGCCAACACCATGAGCATTTCAACGTTCAGTTCTTTATTTTCAATCGTTTCTTCAATGCCTTCTTTTGCTTTTGCAAATCCACCGATGATATAGGCAAGAATGTAAAACGTAATAGAAATGCCTGTCATTTCAGGCTTACTGTACAGCCAACCGAAAAAAATCAAAATTCCACTAACAATTGCGGCAATTAACTCCATATGAGGTTTTAGTTGCTCCCAAACCGATGATACGTTCCTCTGTTGTTCTCTCTTCATCGATAACATTTTTGCTTCTAAACTCATAACCGCTCCTCCTTTTTTCATTGAGAAGAATAATCAACGTCAATACCCTTATAAAACGACGAAAGCTGCCATCAGATGATGACAGCAGCACAGTTAAAATGGGCAGACAATGTATGCGAGACAAATATTTGAAAGTTTCAAATAAGACGTTTCAGCCGTTTTCATGGTACACTAATATCCTATTCAGTTAGAGGATAGTTGGTGCTAAGCAAAAAAATTTGCCTTTGTTTAAATCTATCGTACCATACCAAAATTGGATTGAAAAGTAAAAAGACTAGGGGGATTGAGTCAAGTATTTGTGGGCAGTTTTTTTCTCCCTAACAATGAAAGCGGATTCACTATTTTAGGGTACTCTCTT
>JACDOC010000013.1 GCA_017656295.1 Bacillus sp. (in: firmicutes)
AGTTTGCTTACGGTTTAAACTCTTGAAAGGTTCTGAAAAGTTAACGGCTAATGAAAAACAACAATTAGACGAGATGCTCAAAGAGCATTCAGAATTGTCATATGCCTATTTTCTAAAAGAACTCTTTAGAGAAATATACCAAGTGAATGACTATGATACAGCTGATTCACTCTTAGAAGAATGGATTCAACTCGCATGGAGCAGCCCATTTCCTTCATTTCATCAAGTTGCCAAGACGATAGAAAATTGGAAGGCACAAATTTTACAATATTTTCTTACACCTTTTACGAATGGCCGGATTGAAGGTACAAACCATAAGATTAAGAACATCAAAAGACGTGCTTTTGGCTTCAGAAACCTTGAAAGATTTCGACTACGTGTATTTTTGGAATGTACAGGTAAAACTTATAAAAATCAGGTTGCTTAACCATGCCCTTCATCAGCTTTCCGCATTGTAGTGGCTAGAATGGAAGCCGTCAAGGAAAGCGCTTGACCTCTTCCATTCTACCCACTTAGTGGTCTGCAAGCTGACGAAGGAGCTACTCTAGATTGAGTATCAATCTCGCTAACTTATTGCCGGAATTGTGTGAACATCACAGAATATGGTGATGAGACAAAAATCATTTTTATCTGTTGTAGTTGACTATTAGAATCCGTAAGTTATTGGTTATACATATCCGCTTTATAGTGTTTTAAATTTTGGGTGTTACTAAACCATTCCGCTGTCTCCTTTAAACCTTTTTTCAACCCATCCCGGCCTCCGTAAGCAGGTTTCCACCCTAACAGTCTCTTCGCTTTGGAATTATCTGCCCAGAGGCGTTCAACCTCACTTTTCTCAGGGCGTAAGCGGATGTGTTCTGTTTCAATTTCAATTTCTTTCCCCATCACTTCAGCAATGAGCTCAGCCGTCTCACCAATTGAAATTTCATAATTACTTCCTATATTAATAACTTCCCCAATGGATTTCTCGGACTCGGCTACAGCGATAAACCCTTGTACGGTGTCTTTTATATAATTAAAATCTCGAGTAGGATGTAAAGCACCTAATTTGATATTGGTTTTTCCGCTAGCAATTTGAGTGATGATGGTAGGAATGACAGCTCTGGCAGATTGTCTGGGACCATACGTATTAAAGGGGCGAATAATGGAGACAGGGGTATTAAAGGACTTATAAAAGGAGATGGCAACTTGATCGGCTCCAATTTTTGAAGCAGAATAAGGAGACTGTCCTTGAAGAGGATGGTCTTCGGTAATTGGAACAAACATCGCTGTTCCGTATACTTCACTTGTAGAGGTGTGGACAACTTTTTCAATTTCTAGTTCTCTTGCAGCTTGCAGAACATTTAAGGTTCCCTTTATATTTGTATCGATGTACGTATCTGGGGAGTGGTACGAATAAGGGATTGCAATTAGTGAAGCTAAATGAAAAACAACATCGCAGCCCTTGGCAGCATTTTTTACACCATATGGATCTCGTATATCGCCCGCGAATACGTCTAATTCGCTTTTTATTTCGTCGGGTGAATGATCAAGCCATCCCCAGGAGTTAAACGAATTATAATAGACAAAAGCACGAACATCTAACCCTCTTTTCACTAACTCTTCGGTTAGATGTGAACCGATAAATCCATCCGCACCAGTGACAAGAATTTTTTTGTTCTTCAGCTCCATTTCAATCCCCTCCCTATTCCATCATATGACCATAAACCCTGTTGTAGCACAGAAAGTCCTTGTATTTCGTCAATTCCATATGCAAATTCTCGTCTACAATACTAGCTGAATTCTTGATCAAATTCTCCTTTGGCCCGCTCAAAATCATCTATTCTTCCAATATCCAGCCAATATTCTCTAATTGGAAAAATGGAGACATCTTTCTTTTTTTCAAGTAAGTTTCTAAATAGATCAGGCATATCAAAATAATTGTTTTTCGGAATGATTTCTAATACGCTTGGTTCAAAAATATATATCCCCGCACTAACAAAAAAACGGTATTTTGGTTTTTCCTCTATTGACAGCAAACGATGCTTATCAACATTTACCACCCCATAAGGGACTTGAAAATCATATTCTCTTACACATAAGGTTGCCTGTCCTTTATGTTTTTCATGGTAATCCAGTAAATATTGAAAATTTACTTTTGTAAGAATGTCTCCATTCATTACAAGAAAAGGCTTCTCCGGCTTTTCTGGAATCAGTCCTAAAGAACCTGCTGTTCCCATTCTTTGATCCTCATGTATATAGTGAATATCTACCCCCCAGTTTGAACCATCCTTAAAATAGTCCTCAATCATTTCAGACTTATAATTAACGGAAAGGTAAAACCGATTAAATCCATGTTCAATTAAACTCTCTAAAATCGTTTCAAGAATAGGTTTATTCCCAATTTTTAATAATGGTTTAGGACAATCGTTTGTTAACGGCCTTAGCCTCGTTCCAAGTCCCCCTGCCATGAGAACCACGATATTATCTCTGTTAGGAGGTTGAATAATCGTGTTTAAATGTTTTAAACCGATTACACAGCCATCCTTATTTACAACAGGCAGGTGCTGCAGCTTTTTTGTTTTCATCAAGTTCAATATTTGTTTCGAATCCATCGTAGGAGAAACGGTTACAGGATCAGGATTCATCACGAGAGGTACAGGCTGATCCAAAGAGATGCCTTTTAAAATACCTCTCCTAACATCCCCATCTGTAACAGTTCCTAACAACTTATTCTGATCATCAACAACTAGGGCGATTTGCAAGGAACCTACATCAATGATTTTTAATGTTTCATTTATAGAGGCAGTTGGTGGAACCAATATTTTTCTGTAGTCATTCAAAAATCTCACCTCATTTAGAATGTGAAAGGTTACTATATTCATATTCTTTTAAAGAAATGCTTGTGTAAGCGTGTAACAAAATGGGCGTCCAAGAGGGTTTTTTGAGGCAAAAAAGTCTACGAAAATTGGGCAACCGATACGATTACTATGACTTCAAAAAGGTAATCCGTAAGAAACGTAAGATTATATAAATGTTCTACCTGAAATGATGATACCAACCGTGAGATTATTGAGATCATGCATAAGGTAAAAAGGGGATGGCAAGGGGAGAAGTCTACTTAACATATAAGATAATATAGATTTATCCTTCATCAATCAGCCATTTTTAGGATAGAAGGTAGAGGAAAAGAACATTTTATCGTGCAAATGATGGTTTTTTTGGATAAGAGCTGGATTCCAATAGTGAAATTTTTATTTAAAAGATAGGCTCTACCCTAAAATAACTGTGGATAACTTTTGCTGTTATTTCATTTATCGATGTGCCAATTTTTATTGGCATGGTTGTCTGTTAAACGATACTGTTGATATTTATAAATTACGCTTGTGGCGGACGCTTTCCGCGGGCAAGGTGCAAGCCGCGCTTCCCTCGCTACGCTCAAGTAAGGGTCTTGCCTGGCGTGTTGTTCCCGCTGAAGTCGCCGCCGTGTGAACAACTTGCTAAAAATCAATAATGACAGATAACATAGCCAAAAGATAAAAAACATAAGATATCCTTAAAAATAAAAAATCAACCATCGTTTATGACAGTTTTAAGAATCATGTTGATTTGTCTCACTTTTAGCTACAGCTGAAGTGAGACAAAAATCAACATAACTCCTAAAAAAGGATTTTTGATTGTTTATGGAAAATTAACATTTTTCATTTAACCGTTCTTCAGCTACTTCTTTTAAGAACGCTTCTTCTAATAGCAGTAAATCCTTTTTACGGTCTTTTATTCTTTTTACAGGTACACCTACATAGACACCCCAGGGTGCTAAACTTTTTGTTACCAAACTATGTGCACCTACAGCGCTTCCTTCTCCAATCGTGACATTGGGCAACACCGTAGAATTCGTTCCAATAATAACATGTTTATTTAGTACGATTTCTCCTTTCGTAACATTTAAATATTTTTTAGGAATGGTTGGTCCAGTTAAACTGCTTCCTAAATAATCATCAGTTGCACTATATAACGCCGTTCTGGATGAAACACCTGCAAAATCTTTGATGGTTATGCCGCCGGTCCCTCCCAATAGACAATAATGGGCGATGTGTACATTCGAACCTATATTTATTCCTTTTTCCCCGCCAACTAAACAGCAAAAATCATCAATCCTTGTATTGTCGCCAATCGAAATTTTTTCCGGCATATAAATACTGCATTTTCTACTAATTTTCGTATTTTTCCCTACACTTTTAAGACCCATTTCTCTAAGTTCTTGCTCGCTATAAATGGAATTCATGATACTCCCCCCATTTAAAAAATTCAATAAATCATTGTTGCCATGAATCGTCTCTTTCAGCAATACATTCAACTTCATCACATGTTACTCTTCGTGTATTCTTCATCAATCCTTTACCGATTTTTGGAGCTTATAGGTAACATAAGACCCTTTTAAACGTAAATAAAATTTATATAGGTTATGTTAAATATTTACTCATGGTGCAAATCATTCCGAAAGTGAATTATCATGAGGATTCCAAATTCACAATCATACGATGGGTTTTACTCATTTCGCAAATGAAGGGTCATACGAACGGATTTATCCAGCATTTTTAAATATGAAAACTTCTCACCTAATGGAGTGGGAAGTACCATTAATAGTGAACGAACCGGATCGATCGAGTAGAGAGCTTGTAGTAAGAAGTGATCGTCGAGAGCGGATGGATCGTGAATCTTGAAGTATGTTTTATTTAGTCGGCTGACATGATATGTTTGTCGGGAAGTTTTGATTTCCAATGTTGAAAAATCGTATATCCGATGTGATGCTTTAGAAGCAGGATGGTTGATGATTGTATAGGAAACGTCTGTTTCGGGGAACGGAGCAGGATTCGTTCCAACATACCAATAGGTTGTTTTTCCATATATAAACCCTAAACGTTTGAACCAGGACAACGCGCTTTGATTATACTCAAAAACATCAAGTGTTATTGAGGATAAATGAAGCTTTTGGGCCAAATTCAATCCCTCTTGTATTAATTTTTTACCGACACCAGAACCTCTCATACTAGGTTTCACATAAAGATTATTCAAATGAAGATTGCATTCTCCGATTCTCCACTCTGAAAAACCGACCAATTCATCTTGCTTGTATGCTCCGATAAAATGAACCATTGTTTGTTCCGGAGAAAGTGGAGAAATACTTAATAACGCTTCTAAATAAGATTTGTAGCCGATGCAGCTATAGATCGTACATTGGAAAATAGAAGAAGGAAGGCCTCTTTCAATCATAAGCATGACGCGTTCACTATCTGTTATTTTTAATGGTCTAATTTGAATAAATGAAGATGGATCAATCGTAAGAGCTCTTCTTTCTTCATCTAAACCCTGCCTTATTTCCAATGGAGTGTTAATGACTGTTTTTCGTTTGAAAACTTGAACCAACGTTTTCAGTAAAATTTTGATATCAAGCCCAAAAGATTGATCATTTACGTATTGTATATCTAATTTAAGACGCTTATCCCAACTTAATTGATCCCCTCCTGAAATTTGAGCCAATCCGGTAATCCCTGGCCTTATTGAAAATCGTTTTAATTCCTGTTTTGTTAAGTATGGCAAATATCTTGCTAATAGAGGATGGGGACCTACCAGACTTAAATCTCCTTTAATGACATTCAGGAATAGAGGTAATTCATCTAAGTTTAATTTGCGAAGAAACTTTCCCACTTTAGTGAGTCTATGTTGTTCAAGAAGAAGATTTCCATTTTCGTCCTGTTTGTTTGTCATCGTACGAAACTTAATGAGTTGAAATGGTTTTTGATGCCTTCCAATGCGAGTTTGTGTAAAAAAAAACGGTG
Organism: Bacillus sp. (in: firmicutes); assembly: GCA_017656295.1. NCBI lineage: Bacteria > Bacillati > Bacillota > Bacilli > Caryophanales > Bacillaceae > Bacillus > Bacillus sp. (in: firmicutes). The sequence goes on from JACDOC010000013.1 coordinate 5,820, forward strand.
TACCGCTTGTACACAACGTTAGTATCATAATAAGAATGAAAAGGGGAAGGGTTAATACTAACAAACAGAGGGAAATAGTAAAGTCAAATAAACGTTTCATTCTAATCACCGACGCTTTTTATTTTGTCTTAATTATTTGGCTATCCCCAATGGTTAACCTGATGACATTTTTCAATAAGATGAGGATAACGCGTTTATAGTCTGAAAGGGAGAGAAATCTCATTCTTTAAAGTGATTCCACTTCATTTAGCGATAAGATTTTGACATAGTTTAGAGGTAGATATGGCAATGAAAAATTCATAGATGGATCTGTCTATTATATAGGAGAAACAGTTTAAACGTTCGGGCGATTTCCTTCATAAATAGACTCGGAGTAAAAGGGGACAATGTCTGACAAAAGCGATTTAAACTCTTGCGAGGATATTGGAAACGTGTTATTGAAAGTCAGTTGTTCTAGCTTGGATAGAATGGAGGAAAACTCTTCTTGAGAATAAGAAAACGGTTTTGAGATGTAAATACGGTTGTGCTTTGTGGTCGACCGGCTTTCTTCTGAAGTGAACAATTCTTCCCTTAATTTTTCCCCTGGACGTATTCCTGTATATTTAATAGGAATATCTTTACCAGGTTCTAAGCCGGACAATCGGATCAAATCGTTTGCTAGTTTCGTAATATTGACGGGTTTCCCCATATCCAGGATAAAAATCTCTCCACCATTTGCCATGGCAGCTCCTTGGATGACAAGCTGTACGGCTTCGGGTATCGTCATAAAATAGCGAACCATTTCGGGATGAGTGACAGTTACCGGACCTCCTTCTGCAATTTGCTTCTTAAATAAAGGAATGACACTCCCCCTGCTGCCTAATACATTTCCAAACCTTACAGCAGCGAACTTCGTCTCACTCGTTTCATTCATTTGTTGAATCAATATTTCTGCAATTTTTTTGGTAGTTCCCATAATGCTCTTAGGATTCACTGCCTTATCAGTAGAAATAAGGACAAATCGTTCAGCTTTATGGTGATGAGCGCTCTCAGCTACATTCTTTGTGCCAAATACATTGTTTTTGATGGCTTCTATCGGATTATTTTCCATTAATGGAACGTGTTTATAAGCAGCGGCATGAAATACGACGTGTGGTTTGTAGGTTGCAAAAATACTTTCAATTCTTACTGGATCTTGGATGTTTGCAATAAGGCTATGAAACTGAATAGAGGGATATTTGTGCTTCAGTTCAGTTTCAATGGAAAAAATGCTATTTTCACCGGCCCCAAGTAAAAGCATTTTCTGAGGGTTTAATCTGGCAATTTGTCTGCAAAGTTCACTTCCGATGGAACCTCCTGCACCCGTGATGAGAATGGTTTTATTTGTGAGAAAGCTGGCTACTTCCTCCAAATCAATCTCGATGGGCTCTCTTCCTAACAAGTCTTCCACCTTTACGTCTCGAATCATATTTAAGGAAATCTCACCTTGAAGAATTTCACTAAAGTGAGGGAAAAGTTTAATTTCTGCTTTTGTTTCTTTACAAATATTAATAATATCAGCAATTTCTTGCTTGGGAGCGGAAGGCATAGCAATAATAATTGTTTGGATATTCATTTCTTTTACAATTTTTGGTATATCCTCTCTAGTTCCGATAATCGGAAGGTCAAAAAGCTTTTTATTGAGTTTATAATGGTCATCGTCGATAAACGCGACCGGATCCATAGGAGTATTTGGTGAATTTCGAATCAATTTTACAACGAAACTCCCTGTATTACCTGCTCCGATAATCAGAACTCGCTTATTCGGGGAGTGACGGTTCGGGGTAATATCATGGTAAAACCTTATGAAAAAACGAATACCGACCGTGACGATGGATATACTCATCCAGTTTATGACGAAGACGCTGAGAGGAATAGGGGCCATTAACTGATAACTAGAAAGAAGGAGATATAAGATACCTGCAACTGCATTGGCAATCATAGTCCCTTTTATGATTGAAATAAAATCACGTGGACCACTGTAAATCCAGATCCGTTCGTAGATTTTATAGAAATAGAAGACAATAAGATGGACAAGCCAAAGGCTTAAAAATATGAACGGTATATCGGGAAGAAGAATTTTTGGGATTACATCATTAAAGCTAATTAGTACGCTAAAAATGGTAGAGAGCAGGATGAGTAATGTATCCATGATAAAAAATAAAAATTTTTCATTATAATATATTTGGAATACTCCTTTTCCATTGTGACTGTTCAATTTTGATTCCTCCAGTTACTTCCTTTAAATAAATAACAATAGGATATTACTAATATCCTTGTTTTCTATTATTGGAAATTTAAATATGTTGGTAAAAACAGGGTACTGTTTTTAGATAATAGGTTTTACTGTTAAGTAATGCGGTATGAAATAGATATTACTGTTTGTGAACAGGTTCGCTTGTTTTCAACTTCAGCTAGGGTAATTTATTTTAATGGGTGAATTTTACGAGTGGCTCTTTATTACTTAGGTACAACTGCTAGGCACAAAAAAATAATCATCCTCTTTGCTGATAAAAGAGGAAAAATCAAAAGAGGCTTATAATAAAGGAGATGTACTTTGTTCGTATAATGGAGGGAATTTTTATTTGATCTTTTGCACATAGTTTATGAAGAAATCTTCTTTCTGTATAGACGCATGTCCAATAGAAAGACAAAAATGGATTACTGAAATAAGGCTATTTGTGACAGTAGTCGTTCGTACCTATTTATGATAGAAACCGTGATTTCAACCTTTTCTCTAATCAAAACATGAAGGTGTGTTTGTTAGATACTAAACCGTGAATCACCATCACTATACCAGCTATTATGTTAATAGGAAATTACCTTATTGAACGATTAGGACATATCGGCAGCCCTCATCCAATATGAGTTTTTCCATGCCCATCTTTTCCCACTAAAGGAACCACTTCTAAAACGTCCACATATATCAGTATTATCTTAACATCATTAGAAGGGATTTTTGCCTATGTCCACGTCTAGTTCAAATAAAATACTAGTGACAGGTTGTGCTGGTTTTATAGGCTTTCATCTAGCCGATCGGTTGTTAAAAGAAGGTTATACAGTGATTGGTTTGGATAATCTTAATGATTATTATGATGTTTCTTTAAAACGTTCAAGGTTAGCTATTTTACAAAAGAATGAAAATTTTATTTTTCTTGAAGCTTCAATAGAAGATAATGAAGCAATCAAAAAGCTTTTTTCCGAGCACTGGATGCCAATTGTTGTTCATCTTGCGGCACAGGCGGGTGTTCGTTATAGTTTAGAAAACCCCGAAGCTTACATTTCTTCCAATATTGTCGGCTTTATGAATATTTTAGAAGCTTGCCGAAATCATAACGTTGAGCACCTTATTTATGCCTCATCAAGCTCCGTTTACGGTTCCAATACAAAAATGCCATTCTCCGTTCAAGATCGTGTGGATCACCCGATCAGTTTGTATGCAGCAACGAAAAAAGCAAATGAATTAATGGCTCATACGTATAGTTATTTATACAACTTGAAGACCACAGGGTTACGCTTTTTTACTGTTTATGGACCATGGGGACGACCGGATATGGCCCTTTTCAAATTTACAAAAGCGATTTTAGAGGGACGAGAAATCGATATTTACAACTATGGAAAAATGAAACGAGATTTTACGTATATCGATGACATCATTGAAGGGATTTTTCGTCTCATTAAAAAAGGGGATACAACATCAGAAGAAAAAGTTCCTTATAAAGTGTACAATATCGGAAATAATCAGCCTGTTGAATTAATGAAGTTTATTTCAATTCTTGAAGACAAATTAGGAAAAAAAGCGAAAAAAAACTTTTTGCCGATCCAAGCTGGAGATGTGCCGGAAACTTTTGCGGATATCGATGATTTAATGCGGGATGTCGGTTTTAGACCAGAGACTCCAATTGAAAAGGGAATCGAACAATTTGTAGAATGGTATAAATCTTATTACAAGATTCCTTCAGTCCAGAGAAAGGTAGCGGTTGTCGGACTCGGTTACGTAGGTCTTCCAGTTGCGTTAGAGTTTGGAAAATTCTTCCCTGTTATAGGGTTCGATATTCATTCAAAGCGAATAGAAGAGCTAAAACGATACATTGATCACACAGGTGAAGTTTCAACAGAAGAGTTAAAGAATTCTTCTGTTGAATTTACCACGAACGAAAAAAAGCTAAAAGAATGTGATTTTATTATCGTCACAGTGCCAACACCGATTGACAATGAAAAAAAACCAGATTTAACACCATTAATAAAGGCATCTGAAACGATAGGAAGAAACCTGTCAAAAGGAAGTATCATTGTTTATGAATCAACGGTTTATCCGGGAGCAACAGAAGAAGTTTGTTTGCCTATTCTCGAAAAACAATCAGGCTTAAAAGGGGGAGAAGATTTTAAAATCGGATATTCTCCAGAACGGATCAATCCGGGTGACAAAGATCATACATTTAAAAACATTGTCAAAGTCGTATCAGGTCAGGATGAACAGGCATTGAAAATAATTGCTGAGATGTATAGCACGGTGGTAGACGCCGGAGTATATCCTGTTTCTTCTATTAAAGTGGCAGAAGCTTCTAAAGTCATTGAAAATACCCAAAGAGATTTGAACATCGCCTTGATGAATGAATTGGCCATCATTTTCAATCGATTAAAAATTGATACAAACGAAGTTCTTTCAGCGGCTAGCACAAAATGGAATTTCATACCGTTTAAACCTGGTTTAGTAGGAGGTCACTGCATCGGAGTTGATCCTTATTATCTCACATACAAAGCGGAATCCCTTGGTTATTCACCAGATGTGATTTTAGCAGGTAGAAAGATTAACGATTATATGGGGACATTTGTTGCAACAACCTTAATTAAAATGATGGCTGAGAACAGGTACCTAATTGAGGAATCGAGAGTAACAGTTTTAGGTTTAACATTTAAAGAAAACGTACCAGACATTCGAAATACAAAAGTCATTGATCTCATTCATCAACTCAAACAGTTCGGGATGGAAGTTCAAGTGAATGATCCGATGGCCGATCCAAAAGAAGTTGAACAAGAATATGATCTTCACATAACACCATGGGAAGATTTGCAAAAATCCGATGCTGTCATTTTAGCTGTACCTCATAAAGAATATACTGAAAAAAACTGGCAAGATTTTATTCAGCTTTTAAAAAAACAACAAGGCATCCTGATTGATATTAAAGGAGTGCTGGATCAGGATACCTGTCCTAAAAATATTCATTTATGGAGGCTGTAATATGAAGAAAATATTACAGCTCTGCGCGGTAGATATGTCCGTTGAACATTTGTTAAAACCGCTCATTTTAGCATTGATTTCTGAAGGACATATCGTCCATATTGCATGTTCAGATACTGGAAAGATAAAAGAATTAAGGGAACAAGGGCTGTATGTCATTGAAGTGCCAGTTGAACGAAAAATAAAACCTTGGTCGAATGTTAAGACGATTTACAGATTGGTTTCCTTAATGAAGAAAGAAAAATATGATGTGGTCCATGTGCATACACCGGTTGCAGCGGTGTTAGGTAGAATTGCTGCCAAGCTAGCAGGAATTAAAACCGTTATCTATACTGCCCACGGTTATTATTTTCACGAAGGGATGCGTTTTTTTCAATACAAGTTTTATTACTGGCTTGAAAAATTTTTCGCCAAATATTTTACAGACTGGCTTCTTCTGCAAAGTAAAGAGGACTATGATTTAAGTATCTCTCACTCCTTCAAAACCCCTTCAAAAATGATCCATCTTGGAAACGGTGTGGATATCCATACTACATTTAACCCAGAACGAATCAATTTCAAAAGGATCGAAGAGTTAAAAAAACATCTTTCCATTAAAAAGGAAGATGTTGTGATTACGTTTATTGGGAGATTTGTAAAAGAAAAAGGTATCTTTGATTTAATCGACAGTTTTCAATTATTAAAGGAAAAACATACCTATGTCAAGCTCTTAATGGTGGGAGGCGTGTCGAATAGTGAACGAGATCTGGAAAGTAATATCGAGCTGGAAAAAAGATTTTTAGAGAATCCTTCCATTTTAAATGTTGGTTATCGAAAAGACATTCCAGAAATATTGGCGTTGAGTGATATTTTTGTGTTGCCTTCCTACCGTGAGGGCCTTCCTCGTTCGATCGTTGAGGCAATGGCTATGGGAAAACCTATTATAGCCAGCAATATTAGGGGATGCCGTGAAGAGGTTCAGCATGGAGTTAACGGTTTCTTGTTTGAAAAGGGGAATTATATAGAGCTATATGAAAAGCTAAATGAGCTAGTAGAAAACGAGGAAAAACGAAAGCTTTTCGGCAAAAATAGCCGGGAAATAGCTGTAAAGGAGTTTGACGAGAGCGTCATTTTAAAAAAACAATGTGATTTAATCAATAGGTTAGAATAGAGCTTGCATTTTGAAAGGAGCAGAGAGTCATGCCAAAAAAAATTTCCAAAACAAACGAAAAAAGCCGTAGTAAAAAAGGGGAAAGGAACAGGAGGATGACGATGTTATGTGCGGTATAGCAGGCTATATTGATTCATTGTGTCACACAAGTCACGATGAACTCCAAGCAACTGTTTTACGCATGACCGACACATTGCAATCAAGAGGACCTGATTTTGGCGATAGTTGGGTGGATGAACAAAACGGTATTGCACTTGGCCACCGGCGTTTGTCTGTCATTGACTTGTCCTCTGAAGGACATCAGCCTATGCTTTCAAAGAGCGGCCGATACGTTTTAATCTTTAATGGTGAAATCTACAATTACGTTGCTCTTCGTTCAGAACTTGAACAAGCAGGTGTCGTATTTAAAGGTCGTTCCGATACAGAGGTTATGATTGAAAGTATTGAGAAGTGGGGAATGAAAAAAGCATTAACAAAATTTACGGGAATGTTTGCATTTGCTTTATGGGATCGGAAAGAACGGCTCCTCTATCTCGCACGAGACCGTATGGGTGAAAAACCTCTCTATTACGGTTGGATGGGTCACACGTTTTTGTTTGGGTCCGAGTTAAAGGCGTTGAAAGTACATCCTGAATTTGTATGGAAGGTGAATCGGGATGCGTTGCCCATATATTTACGTTATAACTGTATCCCGGCCCCTTTTTCCATTTATGGAAATATATATAAAGTAATGCCTGCGACTTATCTCGTCATAAACCCTGCTAAACCATTTCATGTGTCAAAACCAATTGCGTTTTGGTCAGCAAAAAAAGCAGCAGAAAACGGATTTCAATTTCCCCTTCTTTGCTCGGAAGAAGAAGCTATCTCTCAACTGGATCAAGTGTTACGAACGGCCGTAAAGCAACAAATGGTCTCGGATGTTCCGCTTGGTGCGTTCCTATCAGGAGGAATTGATTCCTCTACGATTGTAGCACTTATGCAATGCCAGAGCAGTCGGCCAATTAAGACTTTTACGATTGGTTATCACCAGACAGAGTACAACGAAGCAACGTATGCAAAAGAAGTTGCTTCGTATTTACAAACCGATCATACAGAATTGTATGTGACAGAAAAACAAGCGATGGAAGTGATTCCTAAACTCCCTTTCATATACGATGAACCATTCTCAGACTCTTCTCAAATTCCAACGTTTTTAGTCTCAGAACTTGCACGGCAGTACGTAACTGTCTGTTTAAGTGGGGACGGAGGCGATGAATTATTCGGGGGCTATAATCGGCATGTCTGGGGTGAGAAAATTTGGAAGAGGATTCATTATGTACCTAAGAGTGTACGTTCTATAGCTGCTCTGTCACTAGAAAAAATCTCTCCACAGAAGCTGGAAAATAGTTGGTTTATTCCCTCTAAATACAAAAATCGTTTTCTAGGGGAATATTTACACAAACTCGCAGGTACTCTAAAAGCTAATTCGTTTGTAGAGATGTACCAGTCTCTAACCTCCCATTGGAAAAACCCCCAACAGGTAGTAAAGAACCACTATTTCAATGAACCATTTCATCATGATCCATTCACGAATTTTTCCACTTTGACCGAGACGATGATGTACCTCGATATGATCCATTATCTCCCAGATGATATCCTTGTAAAAGTAGATCGTGCTAGCATGAGCGTCAGTCTTGAAACGAGAAATCCGTTCTTGGACCACAATGTTGTCGAGTTTGCATGGCGTATTCCGTTATCAATGAAAATAAAGGAAAACCAAAGTAAATGGTTACTTAGACAGCTGTTATACAAATATGTTGATCGGGAATTGATCGACCGTCCCAAACACGGATTTGGTGTACCAATCGGCTATTGGCTTCGGGGGTCATTAAAGGAATGGGCGGAAGAATTATTAGACGAGAAACGTTTGCTGACAGAAGGGTATTTCCAACCATCACCTGTTAGAAAAAAATGGGAAGAGCATTTATCAGGAAAACGTAACTGGCATCACCATCTATGGGATATTTTAATGTTTCAATCATGGTTGGAAAAAGAAAAGCAACCACGGGATTAAAAGACGGTAAAGTTGGTGGAAGAACAATGAGGGAAGCAAGAAACATTTCGGTTATCTGGCTTTCAGGCGGATTAATTTTATCAACAGCTACACAGCTTAGAATACCTGGATCACCAGTTGGGCCAGGAGAGATTTTGCTTTTTCTTTGGATGGTCATGACCTTTTTGCTGCAGTGGAAGAATAAGAGATTATTTGTAACATCGTTATCAAGAATACTCGTCCCCTTTTGGTTTTTTATGTTTTTATGTTTATTGATTGGATCTTTGTTCTCCCTATATCTCGGAGTATGGACTCCCGGTGTCGCCCGTACCTTTTTTGCTTATCTCTTTACAAGTTGCTTGTTTATCGTTCTTTCCTTTGAAAAAGATTGGAAACCGAAAATACTAACGATTGCCAAAATAACCACTTCCGTAACCGTCAGTGTATTTCTTTTTTTGCTCTTATTTAACCCGCGGTATTCTACTATTGGCCCGATTGATAGTTGGGAAGGCAGTATAAGGTTTTTAGCCTGGTCAAAAAACCCCAATCAGGTCGCCATGAATGTCTCAATTTTTCTTTATATAAGTCTTTATTTTTGTTCGATTGCAAAAAATTACCTTCATAAAGCCTGGTATATCGGTTTAGCAGGGGCTTGTTTTTGGATCGGTATAGAAACGAAAAGCGATGCCCTGACTGTCGCCTTTTCAGTTGGTTTAGTCATTTTACTTATTTCCATGTGGGTAAAAAAGGTTACCCAATCTCAAATCGGATATTGGTCAGGCGTATGGTTGAAAGTGTTACTACCTACATTCCTTTGTTTTACGGCATTGATATTTGGACCTTCGATACATGAAGGATTAAAACAGGAAGTGTCGACCATTTCTGATGAAGGGGATCAAGGAGAAGAGCGGATTACTTTATGGAGAAACGGGCTAAAAGCGATCGAAGCCTCCCCTTTTTTCGGCCTAGGTCCGGGGGCGTTTTCAGGAGGGGATGGTCCATTTGAAGGTATGGAAGCTCATAACACATTTATTGATATGGGGATGAATGTAGGGTTGGTAGGAATAAGTTTATATGTTGGCTTTCTAGGCTGGATTGCCTATTTATTAATTGTCAGAAAAGAGATTATTTTATTTACAGGTTTAATGACCGTCTTGTTTTATACTTTATTTCATTTCACTCTACGTCATCCAATGTATTGGTTTTATTTGTTGTTTCTCCTTTCAGTTTGTGTCGATCAAGAAAAATCAAAGATAAAAAGTTGAACAGTCATTCAATTTGTTCCCATAAGCATAACGGTAAATATATCGGCACAGAAGATTTTTTACTGAATAAATTAAAGAGAAATAAATGTTAGGAGAATCTTTTATGACGAATAAGAGAATTTTTTTGTCCTCGCCTCATATGAGTGGGAAAGAAATCGATTATGTAAAAGAAGCGTTTCTTACAAATTGGGTCGCACCTCTAGGACCGCATGTTAATTTATTTGAAAAAGAATTATCTCAAGTCGTAGGATCAAAAGGAGCAGTCGCTGTAAGTTCCGGTACAGCAGGTATCCATCTTGCGTTAAAGCTGTTAAATGTAGGGAAAGGGGATGTCGTGTTTTGTTCTAGCCTAACCTTTGTGGCAAGTGCCAATCCCATTCTTTACGAAGGGGCAACTCCTGTTTTTATAGATTCGGAGCCTTTTACATGGAACATGTCACCACAAGCGTTAAAGAGGGCTTTTGAAGATGCAAGAAGGGAAGGAAAAATACCAAAAGCTGTTATTATCGTCCATTTATACGGACAAAGTGCTGATATGGATTTATTGCTATCAATATGTGAGGAATACCAGGTGCCAGTTATTGAAGATGCAGCTGAATCGCTTGGTGCTACTTATAAAGGAAAGGCAAGCGGGACTTTAGGCAAATTTGGGGTTTATTCATTTAACGGTAATAAAATTATTACTTCTTCAGGAGGAGGTATGTTAGTTTCGGATGATGAAGAAGCTCTTGAAAAGGCCCGTTTTTGGGCTACCCAATCAAGAGAGCCAACTAAACATTATGAACATAAAGAAATGGGATACAATTATCGTTTAAGCAATGTATCTGCTGGTATCGGAAGAGCTCAACTTCGTGTTCTAGAAGAACGTGTGAATGCTAGAAGGCAAGTATTTGAACAATATTTTGCAGCACTTTCTGACTATAAGGGAATAACATTTATGCCTGAAGCATCGTTCGGGCGTTCAACCAGATGGCTAACAGCAATGACATTGGATGAGGAACTTATGGGAGTTTCATCGCTCGATTTAATTCATCACCTAGAGAAAGAGAACATCGAAGCACGGCCGGTATGGAAACCTATGCATCTTCAGCCTCTGTTTCAAGGATATCGTTATTATCCACATCAGCCAAATGAAAGTGTATCCGATCTTTTGTTCCAAAAAGGGATTTGTTTGCCATCGGGGTCAAACCTTTCAATTGAAGAACAAAACCGGGTCATTACCTGTATTAAAAATTTCCTCAATCATATATAGAAAGCACAATAAAATATACGAAAGAGAGTATAGGTAAAGATGCAAAATCGTTCCGCGAATAGCTCCCCTTTCTTAGGAAATGCGCTGTTATATACAATAGGTTCTATGATTACTCCGGCAATAGGGTTAATTTTGCTTCCCGTTTACACATCGTATTTAACACCAGGAGAATATGGTACCATCACGACCATTCAAGCGCTGGCAGGGATCTTGCAGCTGGTCATGTTACTGTCCCTTCATGGTGCAATTACAAGACTTTATTACGAATTCTTAGAAAAACCAAATGAGCAAAAAACGTATTTAGGGTCCATCTTCCTTTTTGTTCTCCTTTTTTCAAGTGCTCTTTCCATCTTTCTATTCGTATTGAAACCGATTATTGGGAGTTTGCTATTTAAAAATATTCCTGTTGATCCATTTTATTTTTACTTTATTATTTTATCTTTTTTTACCTCTCTTTCTTCTATCTTTCATTCCGTTATTAGAGTAAAAGAGCGGCCATGGTCAATGATTGGAGGATACATGTTAAAAGGTATTCTCATTCTTTCCATTTCGCTAGTTGTTATCATCAAATTGGAAATGGGGGCCTCTGGGGCATTACTGGCTAATGTTATGGCTGAAGGTATTGTTTTACTCGTTTATTTTTTCATTTGCAAACGTGATATGATTCTTTCCTTATCAAAACCTTATATATGGATGAGTTTGACATTTAGTATTCCCCTTTTACCGCATACGCTAAGTAACTGGTTTATCGTTGCTTCCGATCGCATTATCCTCGAAAAATTTATTCCGTTGGATCAGTTAGGTTATTATTCATTAGCTGCCCAGATGGCTACTGTTCTTCGGTTGCTCTATATGAGTATTAATAGTGCTTATGTTCCGAGATATAACTTGTTACAAAAACAAGGGAAAACCACTGAAAATATGAATACTTATTTTTTTGCCATCATTTTGGTTACGGGATTTCTAGCCATTGTTTCTTCTGGCTTTTTATTACAACTTTTGGCATCTGAGTCATACTATCCTGCGCAGAAATTTCTCCCTTTTTTATTCATTGGAGAAATGATTCAGGGAGTAAACTTTATCATTGCAGCTAAACTTCTGTATTCAAAAAAAACGGGCAGTGTTTCAGCAAGCAGTTTTATAGCTGGGGCTATTAACTTGGTTATCAATCTTTCTCTTATTCCTGTTATTGGAGTATGGGGAGCGGTTGTTTCCACAATAGCAGCTGAAAGTATACGGTTTGGCTTTAATTTCATGTGGCTAAAACGAATGAAACGCCTTCATTTATAAAAAGACGAGACTTTCACAAAGCCTGGAGCGGTTGAAACCTTTAATTACACCTCAACTGTTTAACCAACACCTCGTTTCTGGTCCGTTTATGCCAGAAAGCTGACACGAGATTTATATATACTGACAATTTAATAAAAGGGCAATCCTAAAAATGTGGAGGCTCAACTTGATGGGTACAAAAGTATTATTTGTCGTTAGTTCCAACTTTCAAATGATGTTCGCTTATTTTCTCACTCATTATATACATGGAGAAGTTCAATACTTAATCCTGGACTCACAAAATTCAGAAGTGAATGATATGGCTATTAAAGCGGCAGAGAAAAACAAAGCCTGGGTAATACCGGGCTTGAAAAAAACGGTGAAAGGAATCGTATTTGATAACAAAAAAGTGTTTAAAAAGGTGGCGGATATCGTCCGTAATGAATCTCCGACAACGGTTATTTTATTTAAGGATAATGATTTTTTAACTTGTCAGGTGATTGAGTCGGCATCACGAATAGGTTCAAAAATTACTCTCGTTCAAGAAGGGGTTGGAATCTACAGGTATCCTGAATTGTATGTTAAACAATGGCTAACAATGAAAATTCCTATATTATTGGGGTATCCCCGGGTTTACCATGGGACACAGGGATTGCATCCAAAAGTAAACGCTATTGCGGTTACAGATCCTGAAAAGCTTCCGTCTATCAAAAAAAGATCGAAACAATTAATAGAAATTCCTCAAACAGCACCTCCACGTCACTTATTGGACACATATTCTGAAATCATTCCCGAACATATGCTTCAGCCTTTAAAAGGACATCCATCCAGCCTGTTATATATCGGACAGCCTTTATCAAAGCTTGGGGTTATAAAGCTGGAGGAAGAAATAGCTTTTCTTCAGAAGCTTCTTTTGATTGCGAAAAAGAATAGGCTCAAACTTTTAGTTAAACCTCATCCATTTGAAGATTTGGATAAATATGCTGTATTCAAAAACGAATTAACGCTGATATCCAATAGTCTGCCTGCGGAAATGATTCCTCTTTTTCTTTCATTAACTTGCGTTGTCACCCCTTATTCATCAGCGGCAGGTAATATGAGCTCGTGGTTTCACACTCCCGTGATCTATGTACATGATCTGTTATTAAAACGAAAACTCAACATCGATCATGAATTAAATGGGATTTTTGCAAACAATTACACCGAACTAAATGATTTGATTAAACAATATTCTTCCGAAAAAATCAACTCACTGCCACTTCGTGTTGAGAAAGAGAAAGAAATGAGCTATCAACAGTTCGTCACGACATTGCTTCACTAGTTGTTTCCAAAAAGTTGTCAATGGTAAGGAGTATGGAAAACGATGTCGATATTAATAGGGTTAACGTTTTTTTTCATTACTTATTACATGTTATTCGTGTTCCCAACCTGGTGGGTCAGAATCGTTCGTGTGGAAACACCTTTAGGACTCAATAAAACTGTTCTCCAGCTCAGTGATCTTCATGTAGAGAGATTAAGGGTATCTCCTGAACGGTTAAAAAAATTCATCAACAGAGAATGCATCGATTACATTTTTTTAACGGGTGATTACCTTGACGAAACGTGGGCCCTCCCCAAATTGGAAGCTTATTTAAAAGTATTGGAGGAATCGAATATTCCTGTATTTGCCGTTTTAGGTAATCATGATTACCGTCTCCCTGACATTGCTTATTTGAAAACACTATTTCGGAATTATCACATTTTCCTTCTTGAAAATGAGACGGTCTCATTGGACGGCTTTACCCTGATGGGGATTGATCCTTATAAAAAGGAATGGAAAAGATTTATTCAAAATCATACAGCACAGCCGTTTAACGAGCGACTTATCATTCTTTGTCATGATCCTAACTGTTTTGAACACATCATTTTTAATTATGACCTTGGATTAGCAGGGCATTTTCATGGGAAACAACTAAACATCCCTTTTCTTTTTAAATTGAAGCCAATGGGTCCTTTTGCTAAAAAAGGGATCTATACAGGCAAGCACCAGTTGACCACAGGGAAACTTTATATTTCAAACGGTCTTGGTCAAACCAAATGGAATATCCGTTTTTTAGTACGAAGTGAGATGACGATTCATATCGTTTAAATATGATTTGTCCTTTATAAGAAAGGCTATGTTATATGTCATTGTTGATTTTTAGCAAGTTGTTCACATGAGCGAAAGGCGGCGACTCCAGCGGGAACAAGAAGCCGCAAGACCCATACTTGAGCGTAGCGAGGGAAGCGGCTTGCACCTTGCCCGCGGAAAGCGTCCGCCACAAGCGAAATGGATAAATATCAACCGTATCGTTTAACAGACATTCATGCCAAATGACATTGGCACATCGCTGAATGAAATAACAGTAGAAGTTATCCAGAGTTATTTTAGGTTAGAGCCAAAGGAAAATTAAAAAGGAGATATGGCCAATGAAGGGTTATTTTTATAAAGTGGTTTTCGCCTTATCTCAATCGATTTCATCTCCAATGAAAGAAATCATCGAAGAGAATCACTTCTCTCGCGAGATGACAGATTTTGTAGTTGGGCAGTTTCATAGAATGGCAGGTTATTTACAGCTTGCGCTATTTATCGCAACTATCTTTTTTGGATTTTATGGCATCTTTATTGGAGGTAAACTGTTTCAACACCTTCCAGAGAAATTAAAAGTTCGCCAAGTGAAGTCTTGGAAGCATTCGAAAATTAGTTATTTTAGAGATTTTATCCGTTTTTATGAAAGTCTTATTTATTTATGGTTATTTTCAGAAATAGAACGAAAAATAAGGGAGAATCTTTATGACTAGTCAAATATTCACTGTTTCTCCACAATTTCCAGAAAAGTTAAAAAGTGAAACGGTGGTCGTTGGTTCTGGTCCTGGTGGCGCATTGACAGCGTATTATTTGGCTGAGTCCGGTAGAGATGTTTTGTTGATTGAAGAAGGATCGCTACAACCTTTGGAATCGACTAAATCATTTTCGATTGAAGAAATGGTTGAGAAATACCGAAATGGAGGTATAACTCCTATGTTCGGTTCTCCAAAAATTGTTTATGTCGAAGGAAGAGTTGTTGGAGGAGGAAGCGAGGTAAACAGCGGACTATATCATCGTACTCCTGACTATATTTTGGAAAAATGGAAGAAAAATTTTGACGTTGATGCGTTATCTTATAAGGATATGCTTCCACATTTTGAAGCTTGTGAACAAGCGTTATCGGTATCTACTCTCCCGCATGAACCATCCAAACCTTCGTTAAAGCTTAAACAAGGGGCGGATAAGATGGGATGGGAAGCGGTTGAAGTTCCCCGATGGTTTACTTATAGTCAACAACAAGATCAATACGGTCGATTTCTTAGCCATAAACAATCTATGTCAAAAACGTTTATACCGAAAGCAATCGAACATGGCTGTAAGCTTCTTCCGGATACTTGGATTAAGTCCATTAAGCAAAATGGAGCAAAGTGGGTTTTAATCGGGAAACATCAATCCCAAAGAGAAATAGTCATTGAAACAGAACACTTATTCATTTGTTGTGGAGCGGTACAAACCGCTGCGTTATTAAGAAGAAGCGGAATCAAACATAATATTGGTAACACGCTTCAAGTCCATCCGACACTAAAGGTAATTGCACAGTTTGACGAGATAATTAATGATTTGGATCTGGGGGTACCTGTATTTCAAGTCAAAAACTTTGCTCCTAGACTCAGTTTCGGCTGTTCGATAAGCTCTCCTCCCTATCTAGCAACCGGAATGATTGATCATCCTGATTTTTTAAATAAAGTAGTTGAAAACTGGGAGACGATGGCTGTTTATTATGCAATGATAACAGGGCACGGAAGAGGAACGGTTCGAACGATTCCAGGCTTTAGAGATCCGGTGGTGCGCTATCATCTTACTGAGGAAGATTTAAGGGATCTTTCTGATGGGCTCTATAAACTCTCTTGCTTGCTATTTGAAGCGGGAGCATCTGTTATTTACCCGAGCATATCTGGCATGAATAGGTTTAGTAATCGGTTACACCTAAAAGATATCCCGGAGGTTCTTCCTACATCAAAAACAAATTTAATGACGATTCATCTGTTTTCATCCTGTCCAATGGGGGAAAAGAAAGAAATTTGTGCGACGGATTCCTTTGGAAAAGTGCATGGATTTTCAAATCTGTACATTTCTGATGCTAGTTTGCTTTGCACTGCCCCCGGGGTAAATCCACAAGGCTCTATCATGGCAATTTCAAGAAGAAATGTTCTTAAATTTCTAGGGAAGCTTTAAAATAGGATGTTATAAATACCCTTAATTCCGTTGATTTGTAACCCCGTTTTTTAGTCAAGCATACTATACTACAAATTCGTCTTAGGAGGGTTACAAATGATCTTTAAGAATGAAGTGGTTAAATATGAATCTATCTAATCTCCTAAAGGTAATGGCTCTACTTTTTATACAATTGCGACCCAAACAATGGACGAAAAATCTTATTGTCTTCGCAGCTCCGCTTTACTCCATGCAACTTGTCAATCCTAATGTATTTTGGAAATCTCTAGTCAGCTTCTTTTTATTTTGCTTTATTTCCGGGTGTGTTTATATCTTGAACGATTTTGTCGATCGGAAAGCCGACAGGATGCATCCTGATAAAAAACATCGACCGATGGCATCAGGAGCTTTAAATCCCAATTTAGCACTAACATTCGGGTTTCTTCTTTTTGTCTCCTCCGTTTGGGTTGCTAACTTGTTTAACGTTTCCTTTGCTTTATGCCTCATACTCTATTTCACCTTAAATGTATTCTACTCACTTCGATTAAAACATGTCGTCTTAATAGACATTTTATTAATAGCCTCCGGGTTTGTATTACGAGCTGTTGGAGGTGCACTTGTGATCGATGTTCCTTTGACAGAATGGTTTTTACTTTGTGCTTTATGGTTATCGATGTTTCTAGCTGTTAGTAAAAGAAGACAAGAACTTTATTTATTACAGAACAAAAAAGGAACACATCGGAAAGTATTAGAGAGTTACTCCGTTGCGTTACTTGATCAGTACAATAGCATTTTTGCCACCACCACCATCATTAGTTACTCACTTTTCGTCATTAGTTCAGAACATTCCAATCTGTTAATGTGGAGCATCCCATTGGTGATTTACGGGATTTGTCGATACCTTTATTTAATTCACCAAGAAGGAAAAGGAGGAAAACCGGAAGAGATTTTATTGGAAGATAAGCATATTTTCATCACGGCGGTTATGTATGTTGTGCTCATTTTAATTAGTCTTTACTAAAATATGGATCATGATCGATAAATATTCGATGTAGTGTACGGAATTCTTAAAAGCCAAAACCATTTTATAAAAAAATAGATGAAAGGAACAAAAAAATGTTTCGTAAAGAAAAAATAGGCGGATGGGGGAATTACCCAGTAGAGGAATGTTTCGTTTATAGACCTGAAAAACTAAGCGATTTAAAAGAATTGGTTGAGTGGCAGGATGATACTTATAGAATTTCTAGAGGGAATGGAAGAAGCTATGGGGATACAGCCTTAAATGGGGGCCACTCACTTCTCTTACTCACAAAATTTAATCGTTTCCTGTCATTTGATGCTGAAAGAGGGATTTTAGAATGTGAAGGGGGGACGATGTTAGAAGAAATCATTGAATTCTTTTTACCAAAGGGATATTTCCTTCCAGTCACACCAGGGACCAAATATGTAACCTTAGGCGGGGCCATTGCCAATGATGTTCACGGGAAAAATCATCACAAAGCCGGCTGTCTTTCCGAGCATATTCTTGATTTAAAGCTACTGACGGCTTCCGGAGAAATCCTGACCTGTTCACGGGAACAAAATGCGGACTTATTTTGGGCAACGGTAGGGGGGATTGGACTTACCGGAATTATTCTAAGCGCCCGAATGAAATTGATTCAAGTTAGTAGTACAACCATCGATGTAAATTATCTAAAAGCTACTAACCTTGAGGAAGCGTTCGAATTGTTCCGTCATCATGATCATCTATATGACTATTCAGTTGCATGGATTGATTGTTTAGCAACTGGCGATTCGTTAGGCCGCTCTGTCTTAATGCTAGGAAACCATTCTCCCTCTTCAGAAACCACATCAAATTTTCTTCCAATAAAACGTAAACGGAAATGGAAGGTCCCGATTGAAATGCCTTCATCATTATTAAACCCGTTAACGATTAAAGGATTTAATCATTTTTATTACCACTCTTTCAAGGACGGATCTCATAAAACCATTGATTATGATTCGTATTTTTATCCTTTGGATTCCATTCTCAACTGGAATCGCCTTTATGGAAAAAAAGGATTTATTCAGTATCAGGTTGTCTTTCCGGAAGAGACAAGTTTTGCAGGGCTAACAGAAATGCTAAAGAAACTGAGTCAATCTAAAAGGCCATCTTTTTTAGCGGTATTGAAAAGTTTTGGCATGGAAAATAAGGGATTGCTTTCCTTCCCTTTCAAAGGTCATACATTGGCTTTGGATTTTCCAGTGAAAGACCAAACCATCTTTCCGTTTTTAAAAGAAATGGATGAGTTAGTTCTTCGTTATAATGGTCGAATATACCTTGCAAAAGATTCGGTTTTACATCCAGACACCTTTAAGGCGATGTACCCTAAATTAGAGCAGTTTAAAAAAATAAAAAAGGAAGTCGATCCAAAAGGAATTTTTTCATCGTCGATGTCTAGAAGGCTTGGGATAACGGGGGATTGTCAATGAAACAGGTATTAATAGTGGGTGCGACGTCCGGAATCTCCAAAGCGTTAGCTTATCACTTTGCTTCTAAACATGTAAATCTTATTCTAGCGGGAAGGGATATGGAAGAAATCAACAGGCTTGGAACCGATCTTGAAATCCGATACGGAATTCATGCAAATACCATTTATTTTGACGCATTAAAAGAAGAAAACATCTCGTCTTTTTTTGAAAGATGTCTTCAATTAACTGGTGATTTGGATGGAATCATCGTCTCCTATGGTTTAATGCATGACCAAAAAGAAATGGAACAAAATCGTTCGTCCATTCGTGAAATGATTAACGTGAATTTTACTTCAGTAGTATATATTCTTGAAGAAGCAGCAAGATTTTTTGAGAAAAAACAAAAAGGGTTTATCTGTGCAATCTCGTCCGTTGCTGGAGATCGCGGAAGACGGAATAATTACATTTATGGTGCTTCAAAAGGAGCTATAACGGTTTATTTACAAGGGTTAAGAAATCGACTAGCTCATTCAAAAGTGAATGTACTAACCGTAAAACCGGGTTTTGTCGACACGAAAATGACCTACGGTTTGCTAAAGCCATCGATATTAGTGGCACCTCCCCAAACAATTGCCGCATCGATCTACAAATCAATCCTAAAGAAAAAAGAGATCCTCTACACTCCTTGGTATTGGTTTTATATTATGCAGGTCATTCGAATGGTTCCAGAAAAACTCTTTAAATTCATAAAATGGTAAGGTGCTAGAGCCATGCCTAGACAAAAAAATGAATTGGAAAAGAACAAAAACCTCTCATCCAAAATTGTCACAGGGTTCGTAATCGGAGTGGTTACACTCTCTATCTTTATCCTCTGGGGAGATGTTCAGAAAGTAAGTGGAAAGGTGCTGTCCATTGGATGGACCGTCATTGTTTTAGCTCTTCTCAGTACTTTAATTAGTTACTTTTTTCGGTTTGTGAAATGGCATTATCTGCTTGAACAGATAAAAATTGATTTAAATGTAAAAGACAGTTTCAACATTTGGTTTATTGGCCATTGTATGTCTATGACACCAGGAAAAATAGGAGAATTTATTAAGTCCTACTCCCTAAAAAAATGCTTCCGGATAGAGGTTCACCTGTCTGCTCCGGTTATTTTTGTCGATTTATTATCTGATTTTCTTGCCGTGGTTTTATTGGCTGCGTTAGGAGTCGGCATTTTTCAGTTTGGCTTGCTCTTTTTTTTAATAGTTTTGATTGGGACTATTTTGTTTTTCTTGATTTTACAATCAAGAAAAATGGTTACGTGGATAATAGAAAAATTAGCCTCCTTTCATATCGTCAATAAATACAAAGAGCAATTGCTCCTGTTTTATGAAAGTATATACCAGTTAATAGGACCAAAAATTATATTGGTTTCATTTGTAATAAGTATCGTAGCTTGGTTTTTGGAATGCGTGTCCATGTTTATTATTCTTAAAGGGATGGGTATTGATCTTAATCTTCTCCATTCAATCTTTATGTTTTCGTTTTCAACATTAGCAGGAGCATTATCGATGATTCCTGGCGGGGTAGGAGTTACAGAAGGTAGTTTAACAGGAATGTTACTTTATTTTGGAATGGAGAAATCAACGGCTGTTTCCGTGACATTATTGGTCCGATTAGTCACCTTGTGGCTAGGGTTTTTAATCGGGTTATTCGTTTATATAAGAACAAGAAAACGGTATCAGCTTTGAGTAAGGAGGTGGAGAAATGTTGTATTTTCTAGCTCCTTTTATTGGATGGTTCGTTTCCGGAACAATGAAATTTCTCATTCATTTTTATCAATTTGGTTATCATCATGCACAACAAAAAACTGGAAATGGTGGATTTCCAAGCACCCATGCTACGGTTGTAATGACTCCTACTACTTTAATCGGATTTAGCGAAGGATTTATTAGCCCCCTTTTTGGATTAGGAGTGACCATTTTATGGATTGTGGTCATGGATGCAACAGGTTTAAGAAGATATGTCGGAGAGCACGCGAAACAATTAAATAGCATCAATCGAGCATTTACGTCTGAAGAACAAAATAACTTACAAAGAGAAGAGATTGGTCATTCTAAAATAGAGGTTCTTGGGGGAATCATACTAGGATTTCTGCTTGGATGGCTATTACATTCCATTGGGGATAAGCTAATTTAATATTTTTTTGGCGTCCTCCCTACATTTATTTTATGTGAGGAAGACGCCCATAAGATCCCCGATTGGTTTAACGTACTACGCGATGTTTTAGTGGCGGATGGGGATGCTGTCCAGTAGGCAACACCGTAACTCTATTATTCTGGGAACACGTTTTTTCGCTGGTACGACCTGTGGAGTGGAATCCAAAATGATCGAGGTTTCATTATTATAAAGCAAAACATAATGGGAAGGAGAAAAATCTATTGTGGAGAACATCAAGAAAATGATTCAAATTAGAAATGGATTTGTTATTCCAATTCTCTTTGCTATCCTTTTAATTCCTCTATCCTACTTTCATAATACATTTGAAGAATGGGATGGAGTCATTCAATTATTTGCAGGTCGTGGTATTTTTAATGGGGAGGGGTATACAGGCTGGCCTTCCCACTATTGGCCTCCATTGTATTCATCGCTTTCGGGATTCCTCGATTTATTTCTTCCGGGGTTTTTAGCATCTAAACTTATCTCACACGTATCGGGGGTGCTGCTACTTTATGTAGCCTATAAATTAGCCGTAGAGCTAACGGGGAAGAAATCGATTGCCTTATTAACACAACTGTTTTTAGTTGGAAACCCCCTTTTTTTGATATCCTCACTACAGGCTGAAAATCATATGCTGGATTCTCTTTTTTTTGTATCAAGTATTCTCATATTGTTTCAGTCTTTGAAAGCTCCTGAATCGAAACGGTTTATTTTGTTAGGATTGGTTGCCGGGTTAGCCGGATTATCAAGATATACGAGTTATATACTTGTTCCGTTCATCGCCTTAACCATTTTTCGCGCATTTCATTGGAAAAAGGCATGCAAACCGTTGATGATGTTTGCAGGTTCCTTTTTGGTCGTTAATTCTCCATGGTGGCTTATGAACACCATCCAGAATGGCTCTCCGTTTGCTACGTGGCAATATTTAAACATTGGATTTGGATTTTTTGATCGAAATCCAATGTGGTGGTGGAAACTACATGCAGACTTTAACGGAATAACCGATATCATTTTCTCCAATCCATGGGCATATGTTCATCATGTATTTTCGAATATGTTATTAAGTATCCTGCTTTTGGTAGCAACGTGCGTGATCTTAAGTCCATTTGTATTGCCTGCATGGATAGGGAGTTGGTTTTCGATTAAGAAGATTTATTCGGTAAGTCTGTTAATTGGTGTCGTCTTATTTATTATTTTAGTTTCCCAAGCTTTTGTGTTTCCAGAGGTTTTTCTTAGCTGGACTGTTGTATTCACTATTTTATCAATTCACTTGATTAGTAACCTTTTGACCCGTTATGAAAAATGTTATCCTTCGCTCATGGTTATGCGGAAATGGCTTCTACTCTCGCTGCTCAGTTGCGGATTTATAATAACTGGTTATTTGACCTATCAATATATTCAAGAAGACGATTATGATGGTGGACAATTAGCAGACCAGAAAGCCATTACCGAGACGCTTAAAGCTTATGATTCGAATATCGAAGATAAAACAGTGATGGCCGTCAATCCTGCTAGAGCCTATTACTTAGGAACACAATTTTTAATGATCCCTTTATATTATGAGGGAGAAGTAGATGGGATTTATTTCTATGAAGATCTTAATGAGAAGGTGATTCAACATGCACCAAATTCGTTTTCTGGTCCGCTCACCCTACCCGTAAAAAGCGACTATCTTATTTATGATCGATTTACAATGAAGTATCTTCCTCAATTTTCCTTTTTATTTGACCCCGACTCTGAACAAATACCTTCAAACTTTAAATTAATTTATCAATCAAAAGAAGCTGTGGTTTATGAAATAGAAGAGACTCCATCCCAAGAATAAGATTTACCAAAGGTTCATTTACCAATGCCTTTTCTATTCAAAAGACATCAATAAAGTGTCAAGCGATTTTGTGAATGCATAAATTGTGTTAAAGAAAAAAAGAAAGGATCTATAGGATGGCAGATAAACCAATTTTATTTAAGGATTATGTTCGCATGTTGTGGAAATATTCATGGGTTATCATTGTGATTACTTTTCTTTTCACTGTGGGAAGTGCGTATATTAGCTTTTATGTTATGAAGCCGACCTATCAAGCGCAGGCTGAAATTTTAGTAAACGAAACGAATGAGGTCGATGAAGGCGAAGGTGAAGTTGAAGAGCAATTAATCAATCTTGATGATCAATTTAAATTAATCGGTACGTACATGGAAATTTTAAAAAGTCCTCGTATTATGGACGGAGTAGAGAGAGAAATTGCCAAAACGGGTAATAGGGAGGACCTTGAACAAAAAGTATCATTCGAGAATGTCGAAAATACCCAGGTAATTAAGATTATCGTAGAAAATGAATCGCCTGAGAAAGCCGCTTACATTGCCAATACTTATGCTTTTTATTTCCAAGAAGAAATTTACGAGTTAATGAAAACCAAGAATGTCCATATCCTTTCAGAAGCCAAAACCAATGCCACACCTGTAAAACCCAAACCTTTTATAAATATTAGTATTTCCTTTATGTTAGGTGTAATGATTTCCTTTTTGATCATTTTTTTGTTTGGAAAAAAGTGAACATTGAAACGGAAGTAAAAATCAGTGGTAGGAAATTAAACCTATTCATAAAATGTGGTGAAAAACTTCTTATTGAAAAAATTAGGTGATATTGGTGAATAAACGGAAAATATGCGTGGTCACAGGGACGAGAGCAGAATATGGATTGTTATATTGGCTGATGAAGGAAATTGATACAGATCCCGATTTATCCTTGCAAATTGTTGTAACCGGTATGCATTTATCACCGGAATTTGGTTTAACCTATAGAGTCATCGAGGAAGATCAGTTTAAGATTGATGAAAAAGTGGAAATGCTTCTTTCCAGTGATACACCAGTTGGTATTGCTAAATCAATGGGTATTGCAATAATGGGATTTGCAGATGCCTTTGAACGGTTAAAACCGGATTTGCTCGTCCTGTTGGGTGATCGGTATGAAATTTTAGCAGCTGCTCAAGCGGCAATGGTAGCAAGAATTCCTATCGCCCATTTGCACGGAGGAGAAACCACAGAAGGATTAATTGATGAAGCCATCAGACATTCAGTAACAAAGATGTCTCACCTTCATTTTGTAGCAGCTGAACCTTATCGGAAACGGGTCATTCAACTTGGAGAGCATCCAGACCGAGTATGGAATGTAGGGGCGACTTCCATCGACAATATTCAATATTTAAAGTTACTAGAAAAAAAAGAATTGGAAGATTCTATTGGCTTTCAATTAGGAGAAAAAAACTTTCTTATCACTTACCACCCGGTTACATTAAGTAAAACCGGTCCATTCCGCGCGATAAAAGAACTTTTTAAAGCTTTAGATACCTTTCATGATGCACATCTTATTTTTACAAAATCGAATTCCGACACAGAAGGGCGGATTATTAATCAACTGATCGATGAGTACGTCTCGCAGAATCCTGAACGATCAATTGCCTATACATCGTTAGGACAGTTACGGTATTTAAGTGCAATGAAGCATTCAGATGTGGTTATTGGAAATTCTTCCAGCGGATTGGTTGAAGCTCCTTTTCTTCATAAGCCAACGGTCAATATAGGTGATCGCCAAAAGGGAAGACTTAGAGCGAATTCCGTCATCGATTGTAAAGAGAAAGCTGAAGATATTGTTTTGGCGATTAACAAAGCGTTATCGGCAGACTTCCAACAAACATTGAAACGAGTAATATCCCCGTATGGTACTGGAAATGTGGCGAAGAAAATTAAGAAAATTTTGAAAGAAGTTTCTCTTGAAGATTTACTGATGAAAAAATTTTATGATATGGAGCAACACCAATGAAAATAATTGTCATTGGCTGTGTTCGTTTCAGTCACCAAGCTCTTAAGCAACTGTTATCAATGAAAAATTCAGCAATTGAAGTCATCGGGGTTATTACAAGAAGACAATCAAAAATTAATTCCGATTTTTGTTCGTTAGAACCGCTAGCTAACGCAAACAACATTCCGTGTTTTGTTGCTGAAGGGAATGATCAACTTCCAATGGCAAGGTGGTTGGAAGAGAAAAGTCCAGATGTCATATACTGCTTTGGATGGTCTTATTTATTAAAAAAAGAAATTCTAAACATTCCTAAACTAGGAGTCATTGGCTATCATCCTGCAGCTTTACCCCAAAACAGAGGAAGGCATCCCATCATATGGGCTCTGGCCCTTGGCTTAAAACAAACAGCTTCCACATTCTTTCTCATGGACGAGGGAGCAGATTCAGGAGACATTATTAGTCAACGCTTTGTCACAATTGAGAATACAGATGATGCAGGCACTTTATATCAAAAATTAACGGATATCGCACTCGAACAAATCACTGAATTTACAAAGCAGCTTGCTACAGGCACATTAACGAAATATCCTCAGAATCATTTGCATGCAAATTATTGGAGAAAACGTTCTGTAAAAGACGGAGAAATCGACTGGAGAATGAGTGCCGAAGGAATTTATAACCTAGTAAGGGCATTAACCCATCCTTACGTTGGGGCCCATTGTATGTATAAAAATGAAGAAGTTAAAATATGGAAAGTGCAGATCGTTGAAGATTCAACTTTTACATCCAACATAAAAAACTTGGAACCTGGAAAAGTGTTAAAATCGGACGGAACAACAATTGTTGTCAAATGCGGGGATGGTGCCGTACAGCTTATTGACCATGAATTTAATGATCTTCCTGAGGAAGGGAGTTACTTATGAGCACAATTTTAGTTATAGCCCCACACCCGGATGATGAAACGTTAGGATGTGGAGGAACGTTACTACGGCATAAAGATAATGGAGATGATATTCACTGGCTAATTGTTACGGAAATGACCGTAGAGCACGGTTTTACACAAGAACGTATCAACAATAGAGAGAAGGAAATCAATGAAGTAGCAAATCTTTATGGGTTTGACTCTGTTTCTAAACTTGGTTTTCCTACTGCGCGATTAGATACCGTACCGGTAGAAAAGTTGGTTCAACAAATAGGCGAAACGATTCATCGAATACGTCCTGACATTATTTATCTTCCATACCCAGGAGATATACACAGCGATCATAAATTTGTGTTTGAAAGCGGGCTCTCTTGTACGAAATGGTTTCGCTATTCATATATTAAACGGATCCTCGTCTATGAAACTCTTTCAGAAACGGAATTCGGAATCAATCCTTCGAATATAAAATTTACACCAAATGTATATGTGGATATTACCCGCTACCTTGATCAAAAAATTGAAATTATGAAGGTTTTCAAGAGTGAAATGGGAGAATATCCTTTTCCAAGGAGTGATCAAGCGATCAAGGCACTATCTGCCTATCGAGGGGCAACTTCAGGATTTCCTTTTGCAGAATCATTTATGTTGATAAAGGAAGTGATGTAAGTGGGGCATACGTTTATCATTGCAGAGGCAGGGGTTAATCACAATGGAAGCATTCAGCTCGGAAAAGAATTAATTGAAGGCGCTGCAAAAGCTGGGGCGGATGCGATCAAATTTCAAACGTTTATAACAGACTTGTGTTTAACGGAAACGGCAGTAAAAGCCGATTATCAAATAAAGTCAACTGACCCTGACGAATCTCAGTTTGAAATGGTTAAAAAATTGGAATTAAGCCCCAAAATGCATGAGGAACTAATCGAACATTGTAATAAAAATAACATCCTGTTCCTGTCAACACCGTTCGATGAACCAAGTGTAGACCTGTTAGTGAACAAATTTAACGTCCCGCTATTAAAAATTGCTTCCGGAGAAATAACCAATGCTCCGCTGTTGCTGAAAATGGCAAGAACGGGAAAACCGATTCTTTTATCCACTGGGGCAAGTTCGATAGCAGATGTCGAAAAAGCTTTAGGTGTTTTGGCTTTCGGTTATCAATCCACTCACATGCAAACACCTTCGATTGAAGCTTTTGAAAGAGCATATAGCAGTGAAGAGGGACAGAAACTTTTGCAAGAGAACGTAACACTCCTTCACTGTACATCTGAATATCCTGCGCCTTTTGATGAAGTTAATTTAAATGCAATGAAAACGCTTCAAAGGACGTTTTCCCTTCCTGTTGGATATTCGGATCATACGAAAGGAATTGCCATTCCAATAGCCGCTGTAGCTATGGGAGCTGTCGTGATTGAAAAGCATATTACATTGGATTGTAATCTCCCAGGACCTGACCATAGGGCTTCCCTTGAACTAGATGAATTTAGCGAAATGGTTTCCTCTATTCGTCAAGTTGAAGCTTCTCTTGGCCAATCTCTTAAAATCCCCTCTTATTCTGAATTAAAAAACAAACCGGTGATACGAAAGAGTATTGTAGCCTCTAGACAAATCAATAAAGGAGAAACGTTTTCAAGCGAAAACTTAACGATAAAGAGGCCGGGAGATGGGGTTTCCCCATTTTATTATTGGGAGTATTTGGGGAAAAAGGCGAACAAAACGTATCAAAAAAATGAGCGGGTTTTCTTATGAATAAGCCGGTGATTATTATCGGATGCGGAGGGCATGCTTCAGTATTGACTGATATTTTGAAACTCCAAAACCGCTCCATTTTAGGTTATATAGATGATAATCCCCTAGTCAGAAGTTCTCCAAGACATATTATAGGAGATAATCAAAAGATTTTAGAATACCACCAAGACGAAATTCATTTAGTGAATGGAATCGGTTCAGTAGGCAACACCAAGAAAAGAGAATATATGTTTAGAAAGTTTAAAAAATTAGGTTATACCTTTGAAAATATTATTCACCCTTCTGCCATTATTGCAACGAATGTTGTGTTAGAAGAGGGTGTTCAAATTATGGCAGGTGTTGTTATTCAACCAGGGGTAGTGATTGGCGCGAACTCCATTGTTAATACAAAAGCATCTGTTGACCATGACTGTATAATTGGTGAACATGTTCATTTAGCACCTGGCGTAACGTTATCAGGAAACGTTCATGTTGAAAAACGTTGTCATGTAGGAACAGGGGCAACCGTTATTCAAGGAATTCATATTGGAGAAGCTGCGTTAGTTGGAGCAGGTGCGCTTGTGAATAAAGACGTAAAGAAAGGTGTAAAAGTCCTTGGAGTACCAGCAAGGGAAGTAGGTACAGCAATTCGATATCAGGAGGAATCACATGATTAATGGTGAACGTATACTAGGGATCATACCAGCAAGGGGCGGTTCGAAGGGAATACCAGGTAAAAATATACGCCCATTAGCAGGTAAGCCCCTTTTAGCTTGGACAATTGAAGAAGCTAAAAAATCAAAGTATATTGACAGGCTGGTGTTATCTTCAGATGATGAAAAAATCATTGAAGTAGCCAAACAATATGGTTGTGAAGTCCCGTTTATTCGACCAAAAGAACTAGCATTAGACCACTCTTCTTCCGTTGAAGTTATTTTACATTGTCTTCAACATCTCGATGACTACGATTGGGTCATCCAGCTTCAACCAACTTCCCCTTTCCGTACCACAAACGATATCGATCAATGTATTGAATATTGTATAAAGAAAAATGCCAATTCATGTGTATCTGTTACTGAAACCGAAAAAAGTCCTTTTTGGATGTATTTTATGGATCAGGAAGCAAAGTTGAGAAAAGTCATTGATTTGAATCAATCAGCTCTAAGACGCCAGGACCTGCCGAAAGTATTTTCATTGAATGGGGCCATTTATATGGCGAGATGTAAATGGTTTCAAGAAAAGAAAACGTTTCTATCAACAGAGACGGTTGGATTTTGTATGCCTAGAGAGCGTTCCTTAGATATCGATACAGAGTGGGATCTGAAGTTGGCCGCTGCCATAAAAGCTGCTCAAACCTTTGAGGAGGAATAAGAACTTTTCAAATACCCAATTCTCATTCCAAACGTTCCCTTCGCATTATATCTTCATAAAATAATATGAAATACAAAAGGAAAGATTTTTGTTAGTAAACCTCAAAGTAAGGGGACGTAATGTGGATAGCAAAAGATATGTCAATTTAATAAATAGTTGATAGATAAAAAGATGTATATAGCTAAGGTGATACATTAAAGGGGTGAGATGGTGTGGGGATGAAGCGGAAACGTCTATTTGATTTTTTTACAGCTCTATTTTTAATTATTCTTTTTATGCCAATTATTTTATGCGTTGCTTTGTTAGTAAAAATTTATCTAGGTTCTCCCATTTTATTTAAGCAGTTACGCCCAGGCTTAAATGCCAAACCATTTTATATTTATAAATTTCGAACGATGACGAATGAAAAAGATGAACAAGGAAATCTTCTACCTGAAGAAAAACGAGTGACTCGGTTTGGGAACTTACTAAGAAAATACAGTCTAGATGAATTACCACAATTATTTAATGTTATTAAAGGGGATCTTAGCTTAGTCGGACCCAGACCATTATTTACGAAGTACTTGCCCTATTATACAGAAAGGGAAATG
The DNA here is from genome assembly GCA_017656295.1 of Bacillus sp. (in: firmicutes). Taxonomy (NCBI): domain Bacteria; kingdom Bacillati; phylum Bacillota; class Bacilli; order Caryophanales; family Bacillaceae; genus Bacillus; species Bacillus sp. (in: firmicutes). The sequence goes on from JACDOC010000013.1 coordinate 35,366, forward strand.
AAAAGACATTCCGTAAAGCCAGGCATTACCGGGTTGTCACAAATATCAGGTAGAAATCTGTTAGGGTGGGACGAAAGACTAGAGTTGGATGTTAAATATGTAGAAGAACGATCATTTTGGTTGGATATGAAAATATTATTAATAACCGTCATTAAAGTTTTCAAAAAGGATGGTGTGGCGGAATTTTCTAACAGACCTATGTTAGATTTAGACGAAGAACGCCGTTTAAAGAATAAAGAGAGGGATATATGAACATGAAAATATTACCTTTAAGTACGGAGCATGTTGACGATGTCATTACACTGATAAAGTCTGGTATGGACCCGTATTTATTTTCCTTGATGATTTATGCATGTCCAGGTTACAAAAACTATGTAAACTCTATTGTAAATGTTCCATATCAGTACTCTAATTGCATATTTTTTGGAGCATTTATTGAGGAGAAGTTAGCCGGATTCTTGGAATGCCGATTAACCAAAAATACATTACATTATAATAATCTTTTTATTTCTCCTGAAATAAGAGGCTCCGGAATAGGTAAAGAATTAATGAAGAGAGGATGTAAACTTGCTAAAGAGCAAGATATTTCACACCTAACCTGTGATGTCTTTGATCAAAATGTCACAACTAAAGCCTGGAAAGAAAGAACTGGATTTCAGGTGACAGAAAAAACCTATTGGTTTATGGGAAAAAATCCTTATAATACAAATTCAAGTGAGAATATATCATTTAAATTAAAAAACTACCCTCAAACTGAAGTCGCACAAAAAACATACAACTTTTCATTATTAGAAATCGAAACAACTAATGGGGAATATACAATAGGACTGGTAAATGATCAGTATCTTCGAATAACAGATATAAAATGCTTACAGGATTCAGACTTACTTAAAGCCCTGTCTATTATCGAACCTAACCGTACCCTACTTGTTTTATCTCCAAGTCCAGATATACAATCGTTACCGAACTTAAAGTTCATATGTAGCAATAGCAGATTCAAATGTCTATTGACTGAATACCAATATTATAAGGAAGTTTCCTAGAGTTCAAAACTGAATTATACTTTAAAAAATTTCTGTCATTGACCATACACAAGAAGGTTTAAACAAAATCTAGCTGAATATTATCCAACATTGAATCTAAATGAAGACGACACAACTTAGTTTATGATGTTAGTTGTGCCGTCTATGCTTTTTTAGAGGCCTTAGCTCATTCTTATGTTTTTAACCAGTTGTATAACTGTACTCCTTCTTTTTACGCTTAAGCTAAAAGAGGAGAGACTTATCTAGGAGAAAAAAACGAAACATTCGTAACTCCAAATATTAAGCTAAAGCATCTCAGTATTTGGAGTGTTAGGTGGTGAAACAGAGGTGTCTGGAAAAATGGTAAAATTAAGTGTACATGATAATTGGAACACATATATAGAAAAATTCCCTAAATTAGATGTTTATTATTCAAAGGAATACGTCCAATTATTTGCTGATGTAGAAGAAGGGGTACCGGAAGCCGTTTATTATGAAAATAAGGACGGAAAAGTATTTTATCCATTTATTAAACGAAAGATTCCCTTAAAGGAAGGATATTATGATATCGTAACTCCATACGGTTATGGTGGTCCGGTATTAGATGGGGATCGAAGTGTCATTACACCATTCTACAGCCAATTTAAGAGGGATTGTATCGATCATAACATCATTACTGAAACCATTAGATTTCATCCTTTACTGAAAAATCATGAATATATGAAGGATGTAATGACTGTAGATTATATTCGAAAAACAACAGCAGTAAACTTGACTCTTTCATTAGAAGAAATTAGAAAAAATTACGCATCTAACAATAAAAGAAATATTAAAAAAGCCAATAAAGAAGGAGTTCAAGCATTGGTTTCAAAGAATAAAGATGATATAGAAGTTTTTAGGGATTTATATTATGAAACGATGGATCGTAACAATGCCTCAAGCTATTACTATTTTGATAAATCCTATTTTTACCGCCAAATGGATGAAACCATGCTCAGTAAAACATACCTTCTAATTGCAAAATATAAGGAGCAAATCATTGCTGGTATCATTTTACTGATTGGAAAGGATTATGCCCATTATCATTTAGGTGCCTCCAAAACAGAATACCTCCCGCTAAGACCGAATAACTTGTTATTTGATGCGATGGTAGAACTCTCGAAATCTCTTGGACTAAAAGCTCTTCATTTAGGCGGCGGATACCAGGAGAATGATAGTCTTTTTAAATTTAAGTCATTATTTACAAACAATAATCACTTTAATTATTACATTGGTAAAAACATCCTAAACGATAAAATTTATCATGAGTTATCCCAAAGCGTCATGAATCATTTTTCGTTCAACAGTAGTAGCGATTTTTTCCCTCTCTATAGAAGAAAAAATTAATTTTTTTCTATTATTTCCTCAGCTATTTTTTTAGAAGGAGTTCTAATCTCCTTTTCCATTCATTTTTCCGCAATTTCCCTCATTCAAAGGTACAAACTTTTTTTCCTCACTAACATAATGTAAATGGTAGATAGAAAACTTATCTAAAGATTTTCTCGAAAGGAGGTATGAAAGGATAAAAGATGATAAAAACATTGAATATGATCTTTTTGTCCCTTTTTTTATTTTTTTTACCACTACATGCTCATGCACAACCCCTCAAACGAGATTTACCTAATGACATTTTACGGAACGGGTCAAGAGGTGAAGGGGTAAAAATCTTACAACAAGCTCTTAATGATATAGGATATTCTCTTAAAGTAGATGGTATATATGGGAATCTTACGGAATCGGCCGTAAAAGACTTTCAGAAACAGAACCATCTAACGATTGATGGAATCTACGGACCTATGACAAAAAATGCACTTGAGAAAAAACTAGCAGAAGGGGGAACAGATCCCAATCATCCTTCCTATCAAATTGTAGCGAGAGGGTTAAATATTCCATGGTCATTGGATATTTATAAAGGTACCTTCTATGTAACAGAAAGGTCAGGAAATCTAGTTACCATTAAGGATGGAAAAGTAGTTCGCCACCCGATGAGACTATCGAAGCCGATAAAAGTTTATGGAGAAGGTGGCCTGTTAGGTTTTGTATTGGACCCTAATTTTGGAACAAACCAAACCGCCTATTTGTATCACACGTATCAAGTACAAGGGAAGATCTATAACCGAGTGATTTCAGTGAAATTAAGGGGTTCTTTATGGATTGAGCAAAAAGAATTAGTAGCAGGAATTCCAGGTGGACGAACACATAATGGCGGAAGAATCGCCATTGGTCCTGACAAAAAACTTTATGTTACGACTGGAGATGCTGGAGTTCCAGCACTCGCCCAGGATGTAAAAAGCCTTGCCGGTAAAATTTTACGAATGAATCTTGATGGAACGATTCCTAAAGATAATCCGTTTCCCGACTCGTATATCTATTCCTATGGTCATCGAAACCCACAGGGCTTAACCTGGGATCAAGGTGGACAATTATATAGTTCCGAACATGGCCCTTCTGGAGAAAACGGCTGGCGGGCACATGATGAAATAAATAAAATTTTACCAGGAAAAAATTATGGATGGCCTTTGATTTTTGGAAATCAAACGAGAGACGGGATGGAAAGTCCTTTATTCCAATCTGGTGACAGTACATGGGCTCCTTCAGGACTGGCATATTATAACGGTGCTCTTTATGCGGCTGGTCTAAAAGGTGCTCAAATTCGCAAGTTCAATCTTTCTAACAAACAAGAGACCGTCGTTTTAAGTGGATTGGGACGGTTAAGGAACATTACGTTTGATGGTAACACGGCATACGTGTTAACCAATAATCGTCTTTTAAAAGGAAAAAGTGATGACTGGATGATTAACATTCATGGTTTATAGTTGAAATGGACTTAGGAGAATTTACTCACCCAGTAGTTTTCTATGATTTGCTTACTCAAGAAGTTAACTAAACAATGATAGAAGTAAACCAGGTTGGGAATGTCAAAGCTATGGCTACTGTTAATAGGAAAAGTAAAATAAAACTTACTTTTGCTTTTCCAGATATTTATCTTGTGAGATTTGTAAATGGAGGAATGAGAATGGTTCTCATTGTATATGTAACGTATGTGACGAATGAGTTTGATAATACGGTTTCGGTCGTCGAAACGAAAACGAACACCGTAGTGGGAAATCCAATTGAAGTAGGTGCTGGTCCAAAGGGAATAACGATAACACGGAACGGAAAATTTGCCTATGTGGCGAATTATAGTGACGATACGGTTTCGGTGATTGAAACAAAAACGAATACTGTAGTGGGGAATCCAATTCAAGTAGGTGCTGGCCCTAAGGAAATTGCGATCACTCCGAATGGAAGATTTGCCTATGTGACGAATAGTATAGACGATACGGTATCGGTGATCGAGACAAAAACTAATACTGTAGTAGGAAGTCCAATTGCGGTAGGTGCTGCCCCAAAGGGAATTGTGATCCCTCCGAGTGGAAGATTTGCCTATGTAACGAATAGTATAGACAATACAGTATCGGTGATCGAGACAAAAACTAACACTGTAGTAGGATGTCCAATTGTGGTAGGTACTGGTCCTGATGCGATCGCGATCATTCCAAGTGGAAGATTTGCCTATGTAACGAATAGTATAGACGATACGGTATCGGTGATTGAGACAAGAACCAATACTGTAGTAGGAAGTCCAATTGCGGTAGGTGCTGGCCCAAAGGGAATTGTGATCACTCCGAATGGAAGATTTGCCTATGTAACGAATAGTATAGACGATACGGTATCGGTGATCGAAACAAGAACCAACACTGTAGTAGGAAGTCCGATTAAGGTAGGTGCTGGTCCAAAGGGAATTGCGATTACCCGAAATGGAAGATATGCCTATGTGACGAATAGTATAGACGATACGGTATCGGTAATTGACACGAGAACGAACACCGTAGTCGGAGATTCGATCACGGTGAAAGATGCTCCGACTGGAATCGCAATTACACCTATACCAATTATCGTTTCAGATCAAAGTCAATCTCCTTATCAAATTGTAGCGAGAGGGTTAAATATTCCATGGTCTATGGAGATTTATAATGGTACCTTCTATGTAACAGAAAGGCCTGGAAACCTAGTAGCTATTAAGGGTGGAACAGTGACTCGCCAACCAATGACTTTATCCAAACAGATAAAAGTGATCGGGGAAGGGGGCTTGTTAGGTTTTGTATTGGATCCTAATTTCGGGACCAACCAAACCGCCTATTTGTATCACACGTATGAAGCTCAAGGGAAAATCTATAACCGCGTGATTTCAGTAAAATTAAGTGGTTCATCATGGATTGAACAAAAAGAGTTAGTAGCAGGAATTCCAGGTGGACGAACACATAATGGCGGAAGAATCGCCATTGGTCCTGACAAAAAACTTTATGTTACGACTGGAGAAGCTGGAGTTCCAGCACTCGCCCAGGATGTAAAAAGCCTTGCCGGTAAAATTTTACGAATGAATCTTGATGGAACGATTCCTATTGATAATCCGTTTCCCGACTCGTATATCTATTCCTATGGTCATCGAAACCCACAGGGCTTAACCTGGGATCAAGGTGGACAATTATATAGTTCCGAACATGGCCCTTCTGGAGAAAACGGCTGGCGGGCACATGATGAAATAAATAAAATTTTACCAGGAAAAAATTATGGATGGCCTTTGATTTTTGGAAATCAAACGAGAGACGGGATGGAAAGTCCTTTATTCCAATCTGGTGACAGTACATGGGCTCCTTCAGGACTGGCATATTATAACGGTGCTCTTTATGCGGCTTGTCTAAGAGGGGCTCAAATTCGCAAGTTCAATCTTTCTAACAAACAAGAGACCGTCGTTTTAAGTGGATTGGGACGGTTAAGGAACATTACGTTTGATGGTAACACGGCATACGTGTTAACCAATAACCGCATTGAAAGTGGAAAAAGTGATGACTGGTTAATTAGAATAAATAGTTTATAGTTAAAATAAATCTATATGATTTCAACTAATTCGTAGTCGTAAATCTCTCGAGATTAACCATTTTAAACTGCATCGTGTAGATTAGTTTTACTTCTTTTGATAACGATTTTGTTCCTCTTCACTCTACTCCAAGTATGTCATCTTATATTGAATAACTGGTTCTTTATGACTTCACTCGTCAAGAGGCATCGTCGGTTTCGATATGTGACAGAATTCCTCACCACTATTATTCTACCCGTTTTAAAAGAGGTTCTTTTTCAATGTTTGTTCCACATTCAACCTCGTTTTTCGTTCTCCTTTTTTATGCCCGCAAGATAATCATTAATTGAAGTTCATTAGATGTTCTAAATTTGCTGAATATTCCTTTCTGAAAAATTGGAAGAAGTATACATTTAGGTGTGGTGTTTTAAAACGATCGCACGTTTTTTACCAACTTCAGCAACTAACTTCACTTCATACGGAGGCCTCTATTGTACAAGCTTTGTGGACCCATTGTAGGTCCCAATAGTCCTAAAAAAAGAAACCACATACACACTACACTACATCAACAGAGGTAATGTTATGTGGTCTCTACTGTCTCCTACCGAATAATAAAGTGTTAGGTGGTGAAACATAGGTGTCTGGAAAAATGGTAAAATTAAGTGTACATGATAATTGGAACACGTATATAGAAAAATTTCCTATATTAGATGTTTATTATTCAAAGGAATACGTCCATTTATTTGCTGATGTAGAAGAAGGGGTACCGGAAGCCGTTTATTATGAAAATAAGGACGGAAAAGTATTTTATCCATTTATTAAACGAAAGATTCCCTTAAAGGAAGGATATTATGATATCGTAACTCCATACGGTTATGGCGGTCCGGTATTAGATGGGGATCGAAGTGTCATTACACCATTCTACAGCCAATTTAAGAGGGATTGTATCGATCATAACATCATTACTGAAACTATTAGATTTCATCCTTTACTGAAAAATCATGAATATATGAAGGATGTAATGACTGTAGATTATATCCGAAAAACAACAGCAGTAAACTTGACTCTTTCATTAGAAGAAATTAGAAAAAATTACGCATCTAACAATAAAAGAAATATTAAAAAAGCCAATAAAGAAGGAGTTCAAGCATTGGTTTCAAAGAATAAAGATGATATAGAAGTTTTTAGGGATTTATATTATGAAACGATGGATCGTAACAATGCCTCAAGCTATTACTATTTTGATAAATCCTATTTTTACCGCCAAATGGATGAAACCATGCTCAGTAAAACATACCTTCTAATTGCAAAATATAAGGAGCAAATCATTGCTGGTATCATTTTACTGATTGGAAAGGATTATGCCCATTATCATTTAGGTGCCTCCAAAACAGAATACCTCCCTTTAAGACCGAATAACTTGTTATTTGATGCGATGGTAGAACTCTCGAAATCTCTTGGACTAAAAGCTCTTCATTTAGGCGGCGGATACCAAGAAAATGATAATCTTTTTAAATTTAAGGCTTCGTTTACAAATAATAATAACTATTATTACTATATGGCTAAAAACATCTTTGACGAAAAAATCTACAATGAATTATCTCAAAAGGTATTAAAGAATCTTTCATTTAGCGGACAAAGTAATTATTTCCCTCTTTATAGATTGAAAATCTGAAAGGTATTTTCTCATTTTCCTCACGTCCCTGACATTGATTTGCGCTGCCTAATTGAACAAGCAGAACTGTGATTTTCATTTTAAAAGGGGAATCGAACCACGATTAATCTCCCAGTGGAAAACCGTCACTGCACACCAAACGACTTCATAGTGATTTACGATTCGTTTCAGCATTACCTTTACCGCAAGAATCATTTCTTGCGGTTATTTCAATGTATCCCCAAGCCTCTTTGGACGAAAATATGGTATACTGCAAATGAAACAACTGGAAAGAATGCGCCGGATATTTCGCACACAAGTTTTATTAAAAGGCTCTACCCTAAAATAACTGTGGATAACTTTTGCTGTTATTTTATTCATCGATGTGCCAATGGCACTTGGCATGAATGTCTGTTAAACGATACTGTTGATATGTATACATTTCGCTTGTGGCGGACGCTTTCCGCGGGCAAGGTGCAAGCCGCTTCCCTCGCAACGCTAAGTAAGGGTCTTGCTTGTCTTATTGTTCCCGCTGGAGTCGCCGCCGTGTGAATAACTTTTTAAAAATCAACAATGACATATAACATAGCCTATTGAAAAAAGAAAATACTAATTACAATGGACGGACTTTTAGGATAGATTAAACCAAAAAATGGAATAATAGGTCAAAGTCATGAAGGAGAAACATACTCAATGGATATGGAAGCAATTAAAGCTTTATTAACTTTAGAACAAGTGATGGAATGGATCCAAGACTATCGTTCGTTCGGTGTGTTTCCAGGATTTCTCTTAGTGTTTTTGGAAGCTTTTTTGCCTTTTTTACCTCTTTTTTTATTTGTTATGGCCAATGCAAGTGCGTTTGGCCTTTGGCTCGGGTTTCTCATCTCCTGGGTGGGGGCTTGTTCGGGAGCCTTACTTGTTTTTTTAATCGTACGAACATATGGGCAACAGCGGATCGTAGCGTTTATCCACCGTCATAAAAAAGTAAAAAAGTTAATGAACTGGGTGGAAGACCACGGATTCGGTCCTCTTTTCTTAGTTCTTTGTTTTCCGTTTACCCCTTCAGCCTTAATCAATATTGTCGCTGGATTGTCTAATATTCACTTTTTTCAATATATGATTGCCGTGTTGGCAGGAAAAATGGTGATGATTTTTACCATTAGTTTTATCGGACATGATGTCATTTCTTTAATTCGCCAACCATTTAAAACGGTCGTTGTTATTATTATCATTTTTATATTGTGGTTAGTTGGTAAGGGAATCGAGAAAAAAATACAAGTAAATAGTGAGAGAAAACTACGTTCATAATGACTAGTGATTCAATGGAGAGTGAAATGATGAAGGAACAATGGAAAGTGGAGCTGGTCGAGTGGGGGAAAGCCATTGGACTTGGAATTATCATTGTTTTTATCATTCGGACGTTTTTGTTTTCAAGCTATGTTGTCGAAGGGAAATCCATGATGCCGACGTTAGATGATGGCAATAAATTAATGGTCAATAAAATTGGAGTACGTTTATTAGATTTGGAACGATTTGATGTAGTTGTGTTTCATCATAATGATGATAATTATGTGAAACGTATCATCGGACTTCCAGGAGATCGGATTCAATATGTAGACGATACGTTGTATGTGAACGGAAAAAAATTTGAGGAGCCTTATTTGGAAAAATATAAGAAGTCGACGAGCGGCAAGTTGACTGGAGATTTTACCTTGGAAGAGCTAACCGGAGAAAAAATCGTTCCAGAAGGAAAAGTATTCGTCTTAGGTGACAACCGTAGAAAAAGCTACGACAGCCGCCATTTTGGATTTGTCGATATCGACCAACTAATTGGGACAGTAAATGTTCGCTACTGGCCGTTAAACGAAATAGATATGACGTTTTAAGTAACGTAACCCCCGGTATCAATGTACCGGGGATTTTGTTTGTTCAACTGTTTTCAACACATATTTGTCCTAGCTTAGAATATGAATAAACAGAATAAACCTGCCCGTTAAGTGTGGGTTCAAGGTGGTGAAGTGATGGTAGGTTATGTCCTATTATATGTGACATTCCCTTTATTGTTAGGAGCGGTGGTCACTTTTTTTACCATTTTATTTTTTGCAAGGGACGAGAGAATGATAACCATGGTGATGGGTAGTGGTATGCTGTTATTACTTGTAGTGGAATACATCCCGCATATTGTTAAGGAATTCCACTTTCTTGGTGTATTTATTGGATGTGTAACTGCTGTAACTGGCTTTTTGACCTTTGAGCACATACTTAAAAATCAAGTGACATCTAAAATGGGTAACTTCCCTTTCATCGTATTATTGGTAGGTTTTATTTTTCATAGTGTCCCAACTGGAATCTCAATCGGAGTACTTTCAAAAATTGATTTCCATTTCGCTCAAACACAATTGAAAGGAATATTTTTACACCATTTGGCAGAAGGAGGGGCAATGATGGCCATTCTAAGTAAAGGCATGCGACGAGCATGGGTTAAATTTATCTTTTCATTATTTATAATGACCTTTTGTTTTTATGGATCTGTTTACATAGGAACGATTAATGAATATGTAAATTTGCATATGACAGGTTGGATTGTTGGAGTTGCTTTAGGCACCTTATTGTATGCGATTTACCATCTTTTTATAAAGTAAGAACTAAGTTTGTTTGACAAAAACAGGATATTTTTTTATTATTAACTTGCAATATATGAACATATTTTCATATATTGAAGTGTAGTAGGAGTGATACGATGACAAAAAATTATAAAGATGTCGAATTGAAAAATGAAAGCCAAACTTCAAATGAAGAATTTGAATCGATTGACGAGGAAACGTTGTTTATTGTCACCCAAACATTTAAAGCTTTATCTGAGCCAACGAGGGTAAGAATATTGCATTTACTAGCGCAAAAAGAGCATTCTGTAAATGAAATAGCCGAGAAATTATCGCTTTTACAATCAACTGTTTCTCATCAATTACGGTTTTTAAAAAATTTGCGCTTAGTGAAGTTTAGACGAGAAGGAACCACACTTTATTATTCAGCTGATGATGATCATGTAATGACAATGTTACAGCAAACCATCCATCACGCAAGACATCATTAACGTTTGGAGGGCTAGTAATGAACGAATATAAAATCAAAGGGCTCTCTTGTGCCAACTGTGCTAGGGAAATGGAACAAGAAATAAATAAATTAAAAAACGGGAAAGGATCAAGAATTTTTTATCATAGTAGCAAGCTTGTTTTAAATGATGGGGTTGATTTGCGAAAAGTAGAGAAAATTTTGTCTTCTGATGGTGCGTTTATCATAAAAGATGATGAATGGAATCGCTCTGAAAAAAATGGTGCGCATTCCCATCCTAATAATTATCGAATGAAGCTGTTGCTTGCAGTGTCTACGTTCATTTTTATTACCGCGATTTTCGTCGATACACAGCTTGATAACAGTATCCCTCCCATCATGTATTTAGTTGCTGCGGCTGCCAGTGGATATCAAACCTTTTTAAAAGGGGCTAAAAACCTCTTAAAACTCAAATTTAATATTGATACGTTAATGACGATTGCTTTAGTCGGCGCTTTTGGAATCGGAGAGTGGAAAGAAGGAACGTTAGTCGCCATCCTATTTGGTGTCAATGAATTACTTGAAGGGATGGGTATGGAAAAGGCAAGAAGATCGATGGAGGAGTTATTAAAAGTAGCTCCTAAAGAAGCGATTTTAATCGAGAATGGTCAAGAAAAAGTAGTCTCAATCGACACGATAAAAGAAGGAGACTTAGTGCTTGTAAAAACAGGACAAACGGTTCCTTCTGATGGAGTGGTCGTATCAGGGAAAAGTTCAGTCAACGAAGCGGCAATCACTGGAGAATCGATGCCAGTAGAAAAAGAACCAAATGAACAAGTCCTTGGGGGAAGTATTAATAATGAAGGAGTTCTTAAAGTAAGAATTACAAAAGCTTACAAAGATTCCTCCTTGGCCAAAATTCTTCATTTAGTAGAAGAAGCGCAAGAAACAAAGACGCCAACAGAGAAATTTATTAATCAATTTGCCAAATATTATACACCTCTTATTATGGTGATTTCAGTTATTGTCATGCTCATACCTCCTCTCTTTTTTGGGGGAGATTGGGAATCATGGTTTTACCAAGGGTTAGCTGTACTCATAGTAGGTTGTCCTTGTGCATTAGTCCTATCATCTCCAATTGCGATCATTTCAGGAATTACGCGGAATGCTAAGAATGGAATCCTTGTAAAAGGTGGCGTATTCCTCGAACAACTTGGAAAAATTGATACGATCGCTTTTGATAAGACAGGAACATTAACAAAGGGACGTCCTTATGTGGAGAAAATGTATGTTTATGATGAAGAAAAGTTTTATTACATCGCTGGATCCATTGAAAAGTATTCTTCTCATCCGATTGCCAAGGCAATTACAGAAAAATTGAGTGAACAAAATATTTCTTATGCAGAACTAGAAGAAATTCGAACAATTACTGGTCAAGGTGTGTCAGCTGTCATAGATGGTGTCACATACAAAGTAGGAAATGAGAAAAGTGTAAATTTTCCAATACCTAAAGAGATATTAGAAACGATTAACCAACTTAAAAATGATGGATACACAATTGTGATTGTTTCGGATAATGAAAAAGTATTAGGGCTATTTGGAATTACCGATGAAATTCGAGAAGAAAGTAAACATATTATTAACGATTTGTACTCAGTTGGAATAAAAAAGGCTGTCATGTTAACCGGGGATCATCACAAGACGGCTGAAAAGGTTGCCAATCAAGTAGGGTTAACGAATTTTTATGCTAATCTTTTACCTGACGAGAAAGTCTCCAAAGTCAAAGAGCTCATTAAAAACGGAAAAGTGGCGATGGTAGGAGATGGGATTAATGATGCGCCAGCCCTCGCAACAGCCGATTTAGGAATTGCAATGGGGAAAGGAACAGATAGTGCGATTGAAACGGCGGATATCGTTTTAATGCAAGACCATTTAGGAAAGCTGCCAGCTGCCATCCGTATTTCAAAAAAAGTAAATAAAATCATTAAAATAAACATCGCTCTCGCCTTAGGATTAAAGCTAATCGCGTTACTGCTTACCATACCCGGATGGCTCACCTTATGGATCGCCATCCTATCCGATATGGGTGCCACCATTTTAGTAACATTAATCAGCTTAACCATCATGATCGAAAGTAAAAAGAAAGTGTACACACCTCAATAATGTAAAGTAATGAGGGACAGTCCCGCGCCACTTTAAAGCTTTACCGTGGCGCGGGACTGTCCCTTTAACTAAAATTGTATATTATAATAGACCTATCAACTAAAAAGAGCGCTGATTGTTAGAGTTGGAAAGGAGAGAGAGGAATGGCCGTACGGTTTGTGATTGGGCGTTCTGGAACGGGAAAATCGACGTTATTTCTTCGAGAAATTGTTGATCAACTAAAAGAAGAGCCGATGGGCGACCCGATTATTTATTTAGTGCCAGATCAGATGACGTTTTTATCCGAATATCAATTAGTGAAATCTCCGGAAATTGCCGGAATGATTCGCGCTCAAGTATATAGTTTTTCCCGCCTCGCCTGGCGCATTTTACAACAAACAGGTGGGATCAATCGCTACCATTTAACTTCAACCGGATTAAACATGCTTATTCGAAAAATTATTGAGGACAAAAAAGACGAGCTCAAGCTCTTTCGCCAAGCAGCTGATCAGTCCGGTTTTGTTCAACAAGTGGAAACGATGCTCACCGAATTTCGACGATATTGTGTACAGCCGGAAGAATTGTTCGTCAAAAAAGAGACATTATCAGAAAACAAGAATCATAGCTTAGCAGATAAACTGCACGATTTACACAAAATCTATGAGGAGTTCGAACAGCGATTAGTGAACAAATATATTGATAGTGAAGATTATTTCCGGTTATTAGCTGAATCCATCGAACAGTCTGAAGAATTACAACGAGCGGATATTTATATTGATGGGTTCCATAGTTTTACGCCACAAGAATACTTAGTCATCCAACAGCTGATGAAGACGTGTCGTCGAGTTTCAATTGCCTTAACGGTGGACCAACCGTATACAGCCGAACCTCCGCATGATTTACATTTATTCCGAATGACTGGGGAAACGTATCAAACCCTTTATACGATGGCGATTCAAGAAGGAATTCGTGTGGAAGAACCAGTCATTTTAACTTCACCAAAGCGCTTTCGACAGGAAGAACTCCAACATCTCGAAAGTCAATTTGAGCACCGGCCAACCGTTCCATACGAAAAAGTAGTAAATGGCATCCGTGTGATTCAAGGAGCAAATCGCCGGGCGGAAATTGAAGCTGTAGCCCGAGAAATTCGAGCGCTCGTCTCTCAACATGGTTACCGCTATCAAGACATCGCTCTACTCATTCGAAATGGGAATGTGTATCAAGATTTACTAGAAACGATTTTTTTCGATTATGATATTCCGTACTTTATTGACCAAAAGCGGCCGATGCACACCCATCCATTAATTGAACTGTTACGTTCTACGCTAGAAACGATTCAAAGTCATTGGCGTTATGAGCCGATTTTCCGAGCGGTAAAAACCGATTTGCTGTTCCCACTACAAAGCAATAAAAAAGAACTACGGGAAAAAATGGACCGTCTAGAAAACTATGTTTTGGCTTATGGCATTAAAGGAGAGCAATGGACGAGCAGGAAGCGGTGGATTTATCGAAGATTTCGAGGAATCGAAGAAGTTCCGCAAACGGATGAAGAAAAGAAAATCGAACATGAGTTAAATGAGTTGCGTTTGTTTATTACCGCCCCAATTTTACGTCTAGCGCGTCGCCTGAAAAAAGCAACCACCGTTCGTGACAAGTGCGCCAGCTTGTATTTATATTTAGAAGAGTTAGATATTCCAGCTAAACTAGAAAAGATGAGCTTTGAAGCGACCGAGCGAGGAGATTTAGTAAAAAGTCGCGAGCATCAACAAGCATGGGATGCGGTCATTGACTTACTCGACCAACTTGTAGAAATTTTAGGAACGGATGAGATGTCATTAAAGAAATTTATTACTGTATTAGATGCTGGACTCGAATCCATGCGGTTTTCATTAGTTCCACCAGCGATGGACCAAGTATTGGTAGCGAATATGGAACAATCCCGCTTGTCCCACGTGAAAGTGGCCTTTGTCATCGGATTAAACGACGGTGTTTTACCAGCGAAATTGGACGATGATGGCATTTTGCAAGATGAGGACCGGGAATGGTTGTTAACAAACGGATTGAAAATTGCCCCAAGCAGTAAAATGAAGCTCTTAGACGAGGAGTTTATTGCTTATATCGCGTTTACGACTCCAGAAGAGCGGTTGTACATTTCGTATCCTATAGCGGATGAAGAAGGGAGGGCGCTTTTACCTTCGCCGTATTTGAAAAAATTCCATGAGATGTTCCCACAATTAGAAGAGCAAGTAGTCGTGAATGACCCGTCTGAATTACGCTCTGAGGACCAACTTAGCTATGTTTCTCATCCCAACACGGCGATTGCGTACTTAACAAGCCAGTTGCAGCTTAAAAAACGGAACTATCCAATGGCGGACTTTTGGTGGGATGTATATAACTATTACGTAACGACTACGAATTGGAAAGAGAAAGCCACGCACATTTTATCGAGCTTATTTTATCAAAATCGCCCGAAACGATTGTCGGAAGAAACGAGCAAATCTCTTTACGGGGACACGATTTTAGCGAGTGTATCCCGGATGGAGCGCTTCCATAGTTGCCCGTTTGCCCATTTTGCAACGTATGGACTGAAATTAAAAGAACGTGAAATTTATCGATTAGAAGCACCAGATATCGGTGAAATGTTCCATGGAGCGTTAAAGTGGATTGCTGAAGAAATTAATCGCCAAAACTTATCATGGAAGCAATTAACGAAAGAACAGTGCGCGGATATGGCGAGACAAGCGATTGCCTTTTTAGCACCGAAACTACAACATCAAATCTTATTAAGCTCTAATCGCCATCACTATATTAAAAGAAAGCTAGAGCAAATCGTGTCTAAAGCGTCGTATGTGTTAAGCGAGCATGCGAAAGCGAGTGGGTTTGCACCGATTGGATTAGAATTAGGTTTTGGTAGAAATGAGCCGCTACCACCATTTTCCTTTACGCTAAAAAATGGGACAAAAATGGAATTGACGGGACGTATTGACCGGGTGGACAAAGCGGAAAATGGCGACAACATTTACTTACGGATTATTGACTATAAGTCGAGTGCAAAAGAAATTGATTTAACCGAAGTGTATTATGGGTTAGCCCTTCAAATGTTAACGTACTTAGATATTGTCGTTTCTCATTCAGAAGAACTTATTGGTAAACAAGCGTTACCAGCCGGGGTGCTGTATTTCCACGTACACAACCCGATGGTAAAAACGAACAAATGGTTATCGGATGAAGAGTTGGAACGTGAACTCTTTAAACGCTTTAAGATGAACGGACTTGTTGTGAACGACACGGACGCGATTCGATTAATGGACGAAACGATTGAAGCAGGTGACTCGCATATTGTTCCTGTTCGTTTAAATAAAAATGGAACGGTATCTGACTATTTTTCAAAAGCAGCGAGCAAAGAAGACTTTTATCATTTACGCCAATTCGTTCGTCGACTGTACCAAAAAGCGGGTAATCAAATCGTATCAGGAGTAACCGATTTGTCCCCATACAAATTAAAAGATCGGACACCGTGTCAATATTGTTCCTTTAAACAGGTGTGTCAATTTGATCAAGCGTTTGAAGAAAACAACTACCGAATTCTAGTACCAAAGAAAAAGAACGAGATGATGGAAGTCATTCGAGAGGAGGTCTTAGGTAATGGACCAGCTGAACATTCCGATTAAACCAGAAGAGGTCACCTGGACAGATGACCAATGGAAGGCCATTTATGCTTCTGGGAGAGATATTTTAGTAGCAGCGGCTGCTGGTTCAGGAAAAACGGCGGTCTTAGTTGAGCGTATTATTCAGAAAATCTTAGCAGAAAAAGATCCCATTGATGTCGATCAACTGCTCGTGGTGACATTTACGAATGCTTCGGCCGCAGAAATGCGCCACCGCATTCGGGAAGCATTGGAAAAAGCGATTGCTGAACGTCCGCACTCGGCCCATCTCAGACGCCAATTATCGCTTGTCAATAAAGCGTCCATTTCAACACTGCATTCCTTTTGCTTAGAAGTAATTCGAAAATACTACTACTTAATTGATATTGACCCAAGTTTTCGGATCGCCGATGAAACAGAAGCAGAATTGATTCGGGACGATGTGTTAGACGAATTAATGGAAGATGAGTATGGAAAAGAAGGAAACGACGGATTTTATCGGTTAGTGGATACGTTCTCTAATGACCGAAGCGATGTCGAGCTACAAACGTTAGTGCGAAAAATTTATGACTTTTCCCGTTCGCATCCTGTACCGGACCGTTGGCTCGACCAACTAATAAACATGTATGACGTACAAGAAAAAACGACGATTGATGACTTGCCATTTATAGATTATTTGAAAAGAGATGTGCAGTTACAGCTTGAAGGCGCAAAACGATTCCTCCAAGAAGCATACGAAGGAACGAAAAAACCAGGGGGACCTGCGCCACGTGCGGAAAATTATCTCGACGATTTACAAATAATAGAACGGCTTGAGCGAGCTTTACATTCTTCTTGGGAAGACCTATATGTAGAAATGCAAGCTTGGAAATTTACTCGGGCAAAATCGTGTCGAGGAGACGAATACGATAAAGAGCTAGTTGACTATTGTGATTCTCTACGTAAAAAAGCGAAAGGAATGCTCGAAAAGCTGAAAACCGATTTATTTTCACGGAAGCCCGAATTTTTCTTACGCGATATGCGAGAAATGAAACCGATTATTGCCGAATTAGTCACTTTGGTGAAGAAGTTTCACGTGCGTTTTACGGAAGCGAAAAGAGAAAAAGGGCTTGTCGATTTTAACGATTTAGAGCACTACTGTTTAGCGATTTTACGTGACCCACAGGCGAAAGAGGGAGAGCTGCTTCCTTCGGAGGCGGCGATGAGCTATCGATACAAATTTAAAGAAGTTTTAGTAGATGAATATCAAGATACGAACATGGTTCAGGAAGCCATTCTTCAGTTAGTCAAATCAGAAAAAGGAAATTTATTTATGGTTGGCGACGTCAAACAGTCGATTTACCGTTTCCGCTTAGCTGAACCGAATTTGTTTTTAAGCAAGTACCGTCGCTTTCGGACGGATGGTAAAGACAGCGGACTACGGATTGATTTAGCGAAAAACTTCCGAAGCCGTAAAGAAGTGTTAGATGGGACGAACTTTCTTTTTAAACAAATTATGGGGACGACAGTTGGGGAAATCGAGTACGACAAGCAAGCGGAGTTAGTAAAAGGAGCACCGTATCCTGACGACGATTATCCGGTAGAGGTCATTTTGATTGACCACGCGGATGAGACGAGTGGTCATGAAGAAGAAGGAAGCGAGTCATCGGATATATTGGATCAAGTCGAGTTAGAACAATCTCAAGTTGAAGCCCGTTTGATGGCCAAAAAAGTGAAAGAACTGATCGAACAAGAACATCCGATTTTTGATCCGAAAACAAAGACGTACCGCCCGATTCGTTATAAAGATATAGTCATATTGCTACGCTCGATGCCATGGGCGCCAACCATTATGGAAGAGTTTAAAAAGGAAGGCATTCCATTATACGCGAATTTGTCAACGGGTTATTTTGAAGCAACCGAAGTATCAATTATGCTGTCGTTGCTACAAATCATTGATAATCCCTATCAAGATATTCCGTTTGCCGCTGTTCTCCGGTCACCGATTGTCGGGCTAGATGAAGAACAATTGGCGCAAATTCGCATTCATTCGAAAAAAGGAAGTTTTTATGAAGCGGCAAAGCAGTTTGTCGAATTACGAGAACAAGAAGGTCCATACGTTCACGAAAAACTAGACCGTTTTCTGCGACAGTTTGAACAGTGGCGAACCATTGCTCGTCAAGGGACGTTATCGGAACTGATATGGCAATTATATCGAGATACGCGCTTTTATGATTTTGTTGGAGGGCTTCCTGGAGGTAAGCAACGGCAAGCGAACCTTCGCGCGCTGTATGATCGGGCGAAACAATACGAAGCCACATCGTTTCGAGGATTATTCCGGTTTTTACGCTTTATTGAACGAATGAGAGACCGCGGAGACGATTTAGGAGCTGCTCGGGCGTTAGGTGAGCAAGAGGATGTCGTTCGTTTAATGACTATACACTCCAGCAAAGGGTTAGAATTTCCGATTGTGTTTGTCGCGGGATTAGGCAAACCGTTTAATAAAATGGACATCATGAATGGCTATTTATTGGATAAAGATTATGGTTTTGCTAGTCCTTATATTCATCCCGACAAACGAATTTCGTATCCGTCACTTCCGCAGCTTGCGTTAAAACGGAAAAAATGGATGGAGCTCATTGCTGAAGAAATGCGTATTTTGTATGTAGCGTTAACACGGGCGAAGGAAAAATTAATCCTTGTTGGCAGTTTGAAAAAAGCCGAAAAGAGTTTACAGTCATGGAAACATGCGTTACAAACGTCTTCTTGGCTATTAAATGATTACGATCGAGCCAAGGCGAATTGCTATTTAGATTGGATTGGACCGGCTCTTGTTCGACATCTTGATGGACGAATCCTTATTCAAGAAGATGCAATCGGTTTGGCTGATGAGATTCGTCAACATCCTTCCAAGTGGCAAGTTCAATTAGTGAACAAGCAACAATTTAACGATACTGGTGAACAGGAACAAGAAGAAGCGGTTCATTGGGAAACGCTTGTACAAAACGGAAAACCAATCGACGTTACCTCCCTATGGAAAAACGACATTTACACTCGCTTGGAATGGCAATATACCCATGTGGCGGCAACGAAACATCGTTCTAAACAATCGGTATCCGAAATAAAACGACTGTTTGAATGGAAAGATGAGTTGGGTAGTGACCAATGGAAACAGCGTAAAATGAAGCAAAAGGCGATTTTTAAGCGCCCGCTTTTCTTACAAGAAAAGAAATTAACGCCGGCTGAAAAGGGAACCGCGATGCACGTCGTCATGCAGCATATTTCCCTTTCTGAACAGCCAACCATTTCTTCCATTGAAGAACTTCTTTATGATTTAGTTCGACGTGAAATATTATCAGAAGAACAAAAGGCTGTTATTGACCCTTATCAAATTCTTACGTTTTTTAATACAGAAATTGGTAAACGGATCTTGCAAGCCGATCATGTACTTCGAGAAATCCCATTTAGTTTTGGAGTTCCAGCTACTGACATTTATCCGGATTGGCAAGGGGATTCGGAAACCATTTTAGTTCAAGGAGTTATTGACTGTTTAATAAAAGAAAAGGATCAATTGATTTTGCTCGATTATAAGACCGATGCCATTACGGATCGTTTTCTAGGAGGATTTGCGGAGGCAAAACCAATTCTGCAAAAACGATACGAGACGCAAATCGCCTTATATGCCCAAGCAGTAGAGCAGATTGTACAACAACCAATAATAGAAAAGTATTTATATTTCTTTGACGGTGGACATTTACTTTCTTTATAATAGTGGTTTCGGTACAGTAGGAAGTAAAAACAGGAGAAAGGGTTTCTTCCTTTCTCCTGTTAATTATTTCCTGTAATTGGCTGGTCAATGACATTGCAATCGAACGTTGTGTTTACACTAAATCCAGTTACTGTCCCGATAAACGCACCGGTATTAAAACCACCAGATCCACTAGTTGATTTTGAGGCGCTTTTAGGAGAGATAACCGCCGCGTCACCAAACTGGACTGTGCCTCCACCAACATTTAAAATTTGAACAGGACCGACAATAGCTGGCATGAAAAACATCCTTTTCATATGTTATCTAGTGATAGTGTATGCAGTTAAACAGAAAGAGTTCATTCACTTAATAATTGGCGAATATGCTTGATTCTTGCTTCTGAAGAAATAAAGCAAGTACTGCCAATATGAAAAACAGATGATGTAGAGACACCTAAAATGTTGATATTTCTAACATGAATGACAGGATTTAGATCATTTTTTAACATCGTAACCTTTTCTGTAATAGGGGGGAAGGGGATTGGTTCGTTGAAGACTGAAAATTGCGCAAAGTTCCCTTCGTTTCCAAAGAATAGCTCTTTTTCACGTTGGACAGCTAACACGTTTGCCCGAGGTAAAATGCGGTTGGAGTCTCCGATTTCAAAAACGGAAGCGAAGGATACGATGTTGGCTTCAACTGAATCCACAATCGAATATCGTTTATACATAGGCATCACTCTGGGGCCAATGGAACAAAGGGACCAATGATTAATGATTCGGGTGGTGTATCAAAGGTGGCAGCGAGTTGAATCGTTTCAGCATCGCCGACTAACAATAAGCCGGAACTCGATACTCCGATCACTCGTACCGATCCAACGTTTATGCCGTGATTTTCAACATGCAAATTCATTTGTCAGAAACTCCTTTCATGTTTTGTGGGAAGTGAGAAATAAAATGATAAACTCCTTGTCGGATATCATTCATAATTTTTTGTAGCAATTCTTGTTCAAGTTGCTGTTCGTTGTAATCTCGGGATTGGCCCATCATCAGTGTTTGTAGGTGATAATTGATCCGTTGTGGAAGCTGTTTTTTAATATCGTCTTTAATAAGTTGATGGATGTGAGAATCTAATGGCTTTTCCATTTGTTGTTCGTGTTGTTGAATAATCGATTCAATATCGTGATCAATCGTTTGTTGAAGGCGATCCAAGATGGCTTCTGACTGGCGATAAAAAACAGTTTGATGTGGAAACCCACCATTCGGAACAGCTAATTCTTCAATCTCAGATAGTCCATTTGGTGTAAGACCGATATTTAATGTGCCGTCTAATCGTTCGATCTTCAGTTGATCAAATTTATATTCTATTTTCTCGATATTGATGGCAGGTGATTCTTTCATTTGTTTGATTTGGTTTTTTAACTTATCAATTTCTTTTTCTAAAGTTTGAATTTGTTTATGCTGTTTTTGAATCCATTGTTGTATATTTGTAATTTGGTTGTACCAGTCCATCCTTTCACCTCCCTTTTTATTGGAAGAGGGGGACTAACTAGGGATTGAATGGAACAAGTGGTTGGGCGATCGGACTTATTGGAACCGGTCCGTTTAATGTTTTCGGCCTAGGGGCGGGCTTGATAAATCCCCCGGTATTGTATAAATAGGAGGCAGGCTTGATAATTCCCGATGTTCCGATTTGAAATACTGAAGAGTTGCTCACGCTGCCAATTTTTATCGAGTGGATATTGATCGTTTGCGTAACATAAATGTTCATGATGTTCACCTGCGTTTATTAAACATTAAAGGCATTTGCTTGGTCTACAACGTCCGGATCGAACGTATTCGTTGCAGATTGATGATTGTATACGTTTAAGCCGTCACCAGTATTAAATGAACCAGCGCCAGAGTAGGTTTTGGCAGAGGATAACGGTTGTATTTGGAACACATCGCCGATATTAAAAACCCCTCCAGTACCAATGCTGATAACTTGAACGGCACCGACTAAGGCTGGCATGACCGTTCACATCCTTATATACATTTTCTAGTTTTATAGTATGATGATGTTGTTGATGTGTGATAAATACGCCTATGAATGTAGAAAAGATTATGAAAAGGATGAAAAGAAATGAATCATTTGAAACCATTGCAAACGAACGAGCGAATTCTTTCGTTAGACGTGATCCGAGGGATGTCGCTGTTAGGTATTTTTCTTGTCAATATTTTATCTTTCCACTCCCCAATAATGTATACGAATCCGTACGAATGGTGGGACTATGGGGATAGCAAAGTATTTCGGTGGATTGATATTTTAGTTCAAGGAAGTTTTTATCCGTTATTTGCAATGATGTTTGGTATGGGACTATATATGCTGTATGAACGCTCGATCAAACGTGGGGTGCCCTTTTATTCAATCGCAACAAGACGGTTATTGATGATGTTGTTGATTGGTATATTACACGTAACGTTTGTTTGGTTTGGAGATATTTTGATTACGTACGCGTTAATTGGATTGTTCACCATTCTTTTCATCAAAGTTTCACCAAAGGCACTTTTATGGACGAGTGGGTTATTATTCTTTTTAATTAATGGCTTATTATTTGTTTCTTTATATGGAGTATCATTAGTCAATCCATACAAAGTGACGATATGGACGGATATCGAAAATGTTAAGCAATCGATTGAAGTGTATACTACTGGTTCATTTATGGAAATTACTCGCCAGCGTTGGATGGATTGGTATTACGTCAATGGACCTCAATCGATCATTATGTTAGTATCCACGATATTTCCGTTTATGCTTTTTGGAGCGGCTGTCGGAAAATACAGATGGGTCGAAAAGGTTGTAGAATGGAGAACACATTGGGGGATCACATCAATCATATGTATGACCATTGGTTTCCTGTTAAAAATGACTCCTTATGCTTTTGAGGGCAACTATGTATGGATGTATGTCCAAGATATATTTGGCGGGCCTATATTAGCAATTGGCTATGGGGCATTCATCGTGTGGATGGTATCGTTTAAGCCCATCCATCGGTTTGGGCACCCATTCGCCGCTACTGGAAAAATGTCACTTACTAATTATTTAACTCAGTCCATAGTTAGTTCCATCATTTTTTATAGCTACGGGCTTGGTTTATATGGTAATGTTTCCTTAAGTACATGTGTCTTCATCGTCATCAGTATATATCTGATGCAAGTAGTAGCTAGTGAATGGTGGCTATGGAAGTTTCAACGAGGGCCTATGGAATGGCTATGGCGGCTGGTCACCTATCGACAAAGGATTCCGCTAAAAAAAGGATAAAACCATTAGTACAATAGGGGTGGGAGAAATGAAATTTTGTTCATTTTTAGTCGAAGAGGAAGTTCATTACGGAGTCGCAATTCCCGAACAAGGAATCGTCTGGGATTTGACAGTATTACAACAACAGGCAGATACAGAACGTTCCTACGTTTCCCTTTTTGAAGGAATTCAGCACGGAGAGGAATTTTTGCACTGGGTAAACGAATTAATGTTGTATGGTGAACAGCTTCAAAATACTACCATCGCTCAACATGCACTCAGTGAAATTCAATGGCTGCCTCCAGTTATTCCTCGGAAAAATGTGATGTGTGTAGGAAAAAATTATCGGGACCATGCGATTGAAATGGGAAGTGAGCAGGACATACCGCAAGAATTAATTGTATTTACCAAAAATCCGACAGCTCTTATTGGTCACTGTACACCAATTGATGCGCATCAAGGGGTCACGAGCGAAGTCGATTATGAAGGGGAATTAGCCGTAGTAATCGGGAAAAAAGGAAAAAACATTTTAGAAAGTGAAGCGCTCCAGTACGTTTTTGGCTATACG
Organism: Bacillus sp. (in: firmicutes); assembly: GCA_017656295.1. Taxonomy (NCBI): domain Bacteria; kingdom Bacillati; phylum Bacillota; class Bacilli; order Caryophanales; family Bacillaceae; genus Bacillus; species Bacillus sp. (in: firmicutes). The sequence continues at coordinate 59,392 of JACDOC010000013.1, forward strand.
ATAATCAATGACGTAACAGCAAGGGATCTTCAACAACGCCATCAGCAATATTTTATTGGAAAGAGTCTCGATACGTTCGGTCCTATTGGTCCATGGATTGTCCATTCGAGCGAAATCGAAAATCCCAATGCCTTACATATCGAAACGAGAGTAAATGGGGAGATACGACAATCTGCTTCAACCGAACAATGTTTGTTTTCCATTCAACAAATTATTTCTATTCTTTCAAAAGGAATGACATTAGAACCAGGAGATATCATTGCGACAGGAACACCTTCAGGGGTTGGGAAAGGATTTCAGCCACCAAAGTTTTTAGTTTCTGGTGATCGAATTGATATTTCGATTGAAAAGATCGGTACGTTATCCAACCTTGTTAAATAACTGTCAATACTTTTGTTCAAGTGGAAAAAGTAAATATGATATGATAAAAAAAGTAGCAATTTATAAAGTAGCAATCTAAAAGGAGGAACATACATGACACATGCCCATATTACCGCATGGTTATTAGCCATCATATTATTTTTTGTTGGCATCAGCTTACATAATCAACAAAAGGATAGAGCGGCAAATATCGTTCAAATGATTTTAAGAGCTCTTTACCTTGTTATATTGGTAACCGGAGGCTATTTACTCTACTTATATTCAAGCATCGATCATATGCTTTATGGAATGAAAGGATTGCTTGGCATCGTTTTGATCGGCTTGATGGAAATGGTGCTTATTCGTAAAGGAAAAGGAAAAAATATTAACGGATTGCTTATCGGATTTTTCATTGTCTTTGTGATTGTACTATTCTTAGGATTTAAGCTTCCTTTAGGGTTTTAATTTTTCTAATATAGTGAATATAACCCAAACAAAGCATCGAGTGATACTCGGTGCATTTTTATTAAGATTTACTTTCAATGAATATATCTAACCGTTCTGTAAATTTCAATAAATTTAGTATATTTCAATTAGAAAATATGGTATTTTTTTAGTAGTAAAGTAAGAAGTGGTGAATCAAATGGCAAAAACAGTTAGTTGCTTCTATAAAAACGAAGAAGAATTGCTAACGTTTATAGAACATCATGAATTAGACTTATACCCTTCTATTTTAGTACAAGCATTTGTTGGACGGTCACAGACGCATTTCATTCCTAAGTTGCAACAATTAATGAAAACTCATCTTCCGCAAGCTGTTTTTGTCGGTTGCACATCGTTTGGAGAAATCGTGGCAGGGGAAATGGTAGAAGAAAAAATCGGGTTGTCATTTACCATTTTTGAAAAAACAGAACTCGATGTACAAATGTTTGATTGTGCGTCCTATGAATCTAGTGAACAAATAGGAAAAGCGATAGCCAGGTCCCTTATTTCATTAGAGACAAAGCTCGTTCTAATATTTTGTACCTATACTGGATTACATCTTCAATCCATGCTTGACGGTTTTTACACGGAATGTAGTGATGTGATTGTTGCCGGTGGAGTTGCTTGTACGAATGGAGAGTATAATGGCGAAATGGTGTTTACTAAGGATGCTGCAACTAATCAAGGAGTTGTAGCGGTTGCTATTAATAATAAAGACTTATTCGTACATACATTAGCTAATCAGCAATGGCAACAAATTGGCAGGTCCTTTAAAGTGACAAAAGTAGACGGACATGTGTTATCGGGAATTGAACATCAGCGTCCAATTCCTTTTCTGCGCCGTTATTTAGGAACACGTTTTGTGGAGCGACTTCCTTCGTTTGGTTCGGAATTTCCTTTCTTTATTGTACGAAATGGTGAAATGAGACCTGTGTTTATTAAAGAAATTACTCCTGACGGCTCGCTATACTTAAGTATGAAATTACAAGAAGGGGAAAGTATTTCGATTGCTTTCCCGAATCTTGAAAAAATAATTGAAGTGTCGGAACGGGCGGTTAAAGAGTTAATGCAAATTCCTGTAGAGACACTATTTATTTATAATTGTGTAGCTCGTAGAGAAAGCTTTCGCCCTCTCGTTCAACAAGAATTACAGATTCTCCGGCAACTCGTTCCGGTAAACGGCTTTTTCTCATGTGGGGAAATTGCTGTAGTCGATAACAACTCTCCTCCGAGACTACTTTCTCAGGCATTAACTTATGTTGCTATTTCGGAATCGAAGGAAGTGAAGAAGAGGAAAAAAGAATTTGATCCTTCGTTCGTATTAACTCCGGAGTTAAATTCCATGATCGCGCTAACTCATCTTATTAATGCTTCCGCGGATGATATTCATGCGCTAAATAAAAACATGGTTATTTCTGAAGAGTATTATCGTTCGTTATTTGACAACAATACAGATTTTATCTATTCCACCGATTTAAAGGGACGATTTACTAGTATCAATTCGACATTCATTCATACTTTCGGTTATGGGGAAGAAGAGATTATCGGAAAATCTGCTCTTCAATTTATTCGTAAAGAAGACATTCCACGAGTGAAACGGCATTTTTACGGGGCGAAAAAAGGGATAGAGCAAGTATATGATATACATATCCCAACGAAACGAGGGGACATGCCCCTTTTTCAAATCAAGAATATTCCAATAACGATCAACGGAAAATGCGTCGGTATATACGGAGTCGGTCGGGATATTACCGTGCAGCGGAAAAATGAAGAACGAATTGTTCAATTAGCGTATTATGACAAGGAAACCGGTCTTCCAAATCGGACCAAATTTACAGAACGATTGGAAAACACGATCGGACGAGGGAAACACCAAGCCTGTGCAGTCATGTTTTTAGATGTAGATCGATTTAAATTTATAAACGATACGTATGGACATGTTGCCGGGGACGAACTTTTACGGCAGATTGGTGAACGAATTAAGAGCGCTTTACCAACGAATGCCTTTTTAGGTCGCTTTCATAGTGATAAGTTTTCGATCTTCATCACTTCATTTGGAAGTCGAGACGATCTTTTAAGCATTGGAGAACAAATCTTTACTGTCGTTCAAAAACCGTTCTACGTTGGGCAACATACGTTATATATAACAGTCAGTATTGGCGTTAGCGTGTATCCACAAGATGCTCATGATGCGGTTACCTTGTTCAAACATGCCGATGTGGCCTTAAGTAAAGCAAAACAGAGCGGGCGAAACGAAATCGTCCTCTTCTCTCATGAAATGTATGAACACATGGTTCAACGAGTACAATTAGAGAATGAATTACGAAATGCGATAAAGGAACAACATTTATCGATTGTATATCAACCGATTGTCTGTTTTCAAACAAACTTATGGATAGGGGCCGAGGCTCTTATTCGCTGGCATCACCCAAAACTTGGGCCTATTTCTCCAGCCCAATTTATCCCGATTTCAGAAGAGACAGGAATGATTAATGAAATTGGAAACTGGGTCCTTAAAGAAGCTTGTCGGCAAACAAAACAATGGCACGACGCTGGCTATAATCATTTATCAGTGTCTGTCAATGTGTCTGCGAAACAGTTCCAACAGCTTTATTTTACGGATATCGTGTACGAGACATTACTCGAAACAAAACTACCTCCAAATCATTTACAGCTGGAGTTAACGGAAAGCGTCATGATCGATGATTTTCAACACGCGACCAAAACGTTTGAACAACTGCAAGAGATTGGTGTGAAAATCTCGATTGACGATTTTGGTACTGGTTATTCGTCTTTAAACTATTTAAAAAATTTGTCGATCAATAACTTAAAAATTGATCGAACGTTTATTCAACACATTGGAGAAAGTCGAAAAGATTATGCCATTGTACAATCAATCATCATGATGGGGAAAGGACTAGATATGTCCATTACCGCTGAAGGAATCGAAACAAAAGATCAGTTTGAATTATTACAAGCAAGCGGTTGTCAATACGGACAAGGTTTTTATATTTATCCGCCATTAAAGCCGAATGATTTTCTTAACGAATTTCAAAAATTATATCGGTCTAAGCAGTCGATTGAAAAATAAAAAAACGAATGGCTTCCTAAGTAAAGGAAGGTCATTCGTTTTTTTATAACCATACACCTTAGGGGAAAAAACTATTTACGATTAAATTTTTCAATGACAATACGTTTGCCCGTATTCAATGTATATTCAAAACGATCTTGCTTTTTCTTTCCATAACTAAAATGATGATGGACTGCACATACATTTTCCGAGTTGTCGAAAATCAATATATTGAATCCTTGCTTAATCGAATAATTTTGCAGATAGGCTAGATGGTTATGACAATAGATGCAATCATAGATAGAAAAATTCATTGAATTTAAAGTGGTGATAAATTGAATGAAGGCATCATCATCGATTTCTTCTAATAATATTTCTAACGAGTATATTAGGTGTTTTCGAATACGGAGTTGATCATTATCTTGTAATGAGATCGTTGTTCCTTTTAGTTGCACCGTTGCATCTTGTTGTAAAATTCCTCGTACCCATTTGTTTGCACGTAAAACTTCTACTTCCTCGGTTACATATTGGTTAAGTAGAATCGCTTCGTCCCCTTCTTCATCAAAAAAAATCCACTCATCATTAATATATTCGACGGTTCCTTCAGTAAAAGCTCTCGATTGGTGTTCAATTAGTTGTAACCGTTGTTGATGATTCATTTCTGATTCTCTCCTTACGAATCTGTCTATCCATGTTTTTGACCAATTTCATCCATTTCATACAATCATGTGATGGTTTTTCATTGTCTATGATTAACTATTTCTAGACGAATGCATATGATGAAACATGTTCACATACCTAAAAACAAGAGGTGATGATTTTTTGTGCGGAATTACGGGATGGATTAATTTTAAAAGAGTGTTAACGAATGAAATGGACAATTTGCAACGAATGACCGCTACATTAACAAAGCGTGGCCCTGATGATACAAACTACTTTATTGATCAACATGTTGCTTTTGGTCATAAGCGTTTAATTGTCGTTGATCCAATCGGCGGAAAACAACCGATGGAGAAACACCATCATAACAAATTGTTCGTTATTTGTTATAATGGGGAATTGTACAATACAGAAGATTTACGGAAAGATCTCCTTACTAAAGGATATTCTTTCAACGGTCATTCTGATACAGAAGTTTTGCTTACAAGCTATATTGAGTGGCGTGAAAAATGCGTGGAATTTTTAAATGGAATTTTTGCTTTTGCGATATGGGATGAAGAGAAAAGTCAAGTATTTATCGGGCGTGATCGTCTTGGTGTTAAACCTTTATTTTATAGCGTGCGAGGAAACGACGTTTTGTTTGGATCTGAAATTAAAGCGATTTTACAACATAAAGAGGTACAGCCCAAACTGGACCGTAACGGATTGTCAGAAGTGCTTGGGTTAGGTCCTTCAAGAAGTCCAGGAACAGGTGTGTTTGTTGGGATTGAAGAACTGCGACCAGCACATGCGATGACCGTCTCGCCGACAGGAGTAAAGGTGTGGCGTTATTGGAATGTTCGTAGCAAGTACCATCGGGATACATTGGAAGAAACGGTTGAACATGTTCGCTTTTTATTAACTGATTCAGTGAAAAGGCAACTTGTATCGGACGTTCCGCTATGCACATTTTTATCAGGTGGAGTCGACTCCAGTGCAATTACCGCTATTGCTTCAAATACATTTCAGGAGGAAGGAAAAGGAACACTTCATACGTATTCCATTGATTACGAAAACAATGATGAATATTTTCAATCGAATGTATTTCAACCAAATGCTGATCAACCTTGGATTGAGTTAATGAGTCAAGCGTTTCAAACGAATCATCATCGTTGTGTCATTTCTCAAGAACAGTTGTTTAAAGAACTCATAGAAGCGGTCGAAGTTCGCGACTTACCTGGAATGGCGGATGTCGATTCGTCCCTATTGTGGTTTTGCCGAGAAATAAAAAAGGATTTCGTTGTAAGCCTTTCAGGGGAATGTGCTGATGAAATTTTTGGTGGCTATCCGTGGTTTCATCAAGTAGGGACTGAGAATAATCATAGTTTTCCGTGGATGCGTTCGGTCAACGAGAGACAACGGTTGCTAAACGATAAATGGAGTCAAAAGTTAAAGCTACAGGACTATATTCAACAAAAATTTAATGAAACGATACATGAAACCCCTATTCTAGATAATGAATCCGAAGTCGAACGGAAACGAAAAGAATTATTCTATCTAAATATAATCTGGTTTATGACTACGTTACTCGACCGAAAAGATCGAATGAGTATGGGAGCAAGTTTAGAAGTCCGCGTCCCGTTTGCTGACCACCGTCTTGTAGAATATGTGTGGAATATTCCATGGGAATGGAAAATGTACGGCAACCGGGAGAAAGGAATTTTACGAAAAGCACTAGAAGGAATTTTACCAGAAGACGTGTTGTATCGGAAGAAAAGTCCCTATCCGAAAACGCATCATCCGAAATATACTCAACTCGTACAATCATGGTTAAACGATATTTTACAAAATTCGTCAACCGTTTTATATGAATTGTTTGATAAGAAGCAATTACAAGATCTTGTGCAATCAAAAGGAAGTTCGATTCAAGTGCCGTGGTTTGGACAATTAATGACTGGTCCGCAACTATTAGCTTACTTTGGACAAATCCATGTCTGGTTTGAAAAATATCATATTCAGTTGGTGGAAAGTTAAGTACGAAACTGTCCAGTGAGGCAGTTTTTTTTTGGGGGAATGTGGTATATAGCTTGAGATTTAACTGAAAAAGAGAATTTATTACCGATTTTTGTTTGACGGCACGTTCGGAAACAGCTAATCTTAAATACGAAGTGACAATACGGGTAGGAGGAATATAGGGTGAAACGTTTGATTTGGTTGTTTATCACCTGTTTAATCGTCAGTATAACAAGTCCGGCCTCTGCGCAACAACTTAACGAGGAACGGAACTGGCGAGATGAGAGCATTTATTTTATTATGATTGACCGTTTTCATAATGGTGATCGTTCAAATGATTATAATGTTAATACAGAGGATCCGTATGCTTACCAAGGGGGAGACTTTCAAGGAATTATTGACCAGTTGGATTACATTCAGGAGATGGGATTTACAGCGATTTGGCTCACGCCGATTATGAAAAACGTGGACGGTGGCTATCACGGATATTGGGTCGAAGATTTTTATGATACGGAAGAGCATTTTGGTACCATTGACAAATTTAAAGAGCTAGTAAACGAAGCCCATGCTCGTGGAATCAAAGTGATTGTCGATTTTGTAGTGAATCATGTTGGTCCGAATCACCCATGGCTTGACGATCCTGAAAAAAAAGATTGGTTCCATGAAGAAAAAGAAATTATTAATTGGAACAATCAAGAGGAAATCGAACAAGGTTGGATTTTTGGTTTACCTGATTTAGCGCAAGAAAAAGAAGAAGTTCGGGATTATTTAATTGACGTAGCAAAGTGGTGGATTGAAGAAACCGATATTGATGGCTATCGTTTAGACACCGTGAAGCATGTACCGATTGAATTTTGGAAAGAATTTTCGAAAGAAGTGAAAGCCGTAAAAGATGACTTTTTCTTGTTAGGGGAAGTTTGGTCGAACGATCCTAGTTATATTGGCCAATATGAACAAGCCGGGATTGATGGGTTTGTTGATTATCCATTAAACAAGCCATTACGGAACGTATTTGCAAAACCAGATGTGCCTTTAACCTCCATTTTTGATCAGCTGGCGCAAAATGAACAATATTATGAAGAGCCGTATTTAATGGGGGCGTTTCTCGATAATCATGATCTACCGCGTTTTACAAGGGATATCGTCCTTGAAAAACAATATCCAGGTACACGCTGGAAACTTGCCTTAACGTATTTGTTTACTGGTCCTGAAATCCCGATTGTGTATTATGGTTCCGAAATTGCGTTAGATGGAGGGGAAGACCCAGACAACCGTCGTTTTATGAGCTTCCGGGCGGATAAAGAATTAATTGACTATGTTTCTATCCTCGGACAAATTCGACAAAACTTTCCGGCTTTAACAAGAGGAACGTTTGAAGTTTTATTTGATGGAAATGGGATGGCTGTTTATAAGCGGGAATACGATGGACAAACCGTTGTCGTAGCTATCAATAATTCCAGTCAATCGAAGTCGGTCACATTAACAGCGGAGCAACTCGAAAATAATAAAGAATTGCGCGGAGTGATTTTAGAAGATTTAGTCCGTTCCAAAGACGGAGAGTATACGATTATTCTTGACCGCGAAACGGCGGAAGTGTATGTTTTAGAAGATAAAACTGGCATCAATTATCCGTTTATTATTACTTTAGCGTCGGTTTATATTTTATTTATTATTTTTATTATAATCGTAACAAAAAGAAGAAAGCGTAAAACTTCATAAGAAAAAATAGAGTTGGGAATCAGGAGGTTGATTCCCAACTCTATTTTTGTTAGGAATTAATTTTACCCATTGACAATCTCTCCGCCGTTGATGTGCAAAATTTGTCCCGTCATGTAACTAGAATCTTCGCTCGCTAAAAAGACAAAAGCAGGTCCAAGTTCGTACGGTTGTCCCGCTCGCTTCATCGGAGTATTACTGCCAAATGTCGCTACTTGTTCACTTGGAAATGTCGATGGGATGAGGGGAGTCCAAATCGGCCCTGGAGCAATCCCGTTCACCCGAATACCTTGAGAGATAAGTGAAAGGGCTAATGAACGAGTAAACGTAACGATGGCTCCCTTCGTTGCCGAATAATCGATTAATTGTTCGTGCCCTTTATAGGCGGTGACCGATGTCGTATTGATAATAACATCCCCATTTGTTAAATGAGGAACGGCGGCTTTTGTCATAAAAAAATAGGAGAAAAAGTTCGTTCGAAACGTGCGTTCTAATTGTTGCGCGGAGATCTGCTCAATCGATGACTGCGGATGTTGCTCTGCGGCGTTATTGACAAGAATATTTAGCTTCCTATAATGAGTCACCGTCTGTTGAACGACCTCTTTACAAAACGTTTCACTCCCTATATCACCGGAAAAAAGGAGACATTGCTTCCCCATTCCTTCAATGATGGTTTTAGTTTCATTCGCATCGTTATGTTCATCAAAATAAACAATGGCGATATCAGCCCCTTCTTTTGCCATATAAATGGCCGCTGCTTTTCCGATACCGCTATCTCCTCCTGTAATAAGAGCTACCTTTCCAGCTAATTTTCCTTTCGTTGGATCATAGTCGACAAAACTCGTCGGCTTCGGATTCATCTCCGATTCTCGGCCAGGTTGACGATCTTGATGTTGTGGGGGAAAGGTTTGAGTATTGGAATTATTCATATGTACACACCCTTTCTATTTACGTTTGTTTTATATTGTGACGAACGAGTAGAAGTTATTTATCGAAATGACATTTTGTAGAGGAGTAGAAAAATACAAAGGTTCAATTAAAGAGAGAGATGGTCTAAAGATAGGAAAGGGAGTGGTGCTGATTGAACGCTATTCATGAAGCATTCCAACAATTGCATTACTAAACTCGATGATGAATACCCCCTATCCTAAGGCACATTTTTAAAATAAGGCTATGTTATATGTCATTGTTGATTTTTAGCAAGTTATTCACACGGCGGCGACTCCAGCGGGAACAAGAAGCCGCAAGACCCTTACTTGAGCGTTGCGAGGGAAGCGGCTTGCACCTTGCCCGCGGAAAGCGTCCGCCACAAGCGAAATGTATAAATATCAACTGTATCGTTTAACAGAGCCAAAAATAAAAAAATCACCTATAGGGTAGTCCCTATAGGTGATCGGTTTTTTTCGAATATTGCCATTTTCCAGCTTGACGATTTTTTTCCCGTACCATATTTTTTTCGTGGCGTAACGCTTGATTGTCCTTTGCTTTTTTATCATTATCGGATGTATGTGGCATTTGACCCCTCCTCAAGTTTGTGCTTGCGTTCTGTAGTGTACCCAAAATAGGAGGGGGTATCCATTAATCCATTTGGTTTAAGAAAAAAACAGCAAGAGTCCCTGGACCGGCATGAGCCCCAACAGCTGAACCGATCATTTGGATATAAAATTTGGACGTGCCGAATTCATCTTGAATCATTTGTTTTAATTGTAGGGCGCTTTCTTCATCGTCTCCATGACTAATTCCGATGAGTTGTTGGTCGAGTTTGTCTCCACGTTGTTTCATGAGCTCGATGATTGTACGGAACAGTTTTTTTCGGCCGCGAACTTTATCAATTGGAATTAATTTTCCGTCTTCTACATGTAAGATCGGTTTAATATTGAGTAAGCCGCCGATAACCGCGGATGTTTTGGATACACGTCCACCTTTAGCTAAATAATCTAAATCTTCTACGGTAAAAATATGTTCCATGTGTTGACAGCGGAATTGTACTTCTTTTATAATTTCATCTTTCGTAGCCCCTTCTTTTATACGGTTAGCGGCATGTAGGACAACTAAACCGTAACCAATGGAAGCACATTTCGAATCGATAATGTCTAAATCAAGATCAGGATAATCTTCCTTTACTTGATCACGGATCATAACCGCTGTTTGATAGGTTCCAGAAAGTTCGGAAGAAAAAGCAATATAGAGTCCTTTTTCCCCTTTCTTGGCTAAGTCAGTAAAAAGCTCCATTAACAATTGAGGAGAGGCTTGGGACGTTTTTGGCACGATGCCATTACGAATGGCCTCAAAAATTTCTTTACTTTGAATCGTTTTTATATCTTCATACTCGTGATCGTTTAAATGCACACGGAGTGGAATTAATGTGACTTGATGTTCTTCAAAAAAAGATAATGGTAAATCACATGCACTATCTGCGAATAATTGGAATGACATACACTTCACCTTTTCCTATCGTTTGATAGTATAAGTGTAACGATTTTGTCTGTAAAAATAAAGAGGTATGTAAGGGAGTTTTAAAACAAATTATTCAAAAAGTCGACCCACACGCATTCACCAATATTGTTCAAACAACAGGCATTTTTGGATTTTTCCGTAGGGACTAATTTTTGACGTTGTTGTACATACTATACAGTGATAGATCCTCATAAAGGAGGAACCAAGATGAGGAATCCGTATATCATTGCCTGTTTACTCTCCGTCCTTCTATTTGCTCCCTCCGTATTTTCCAAACAATCAGGAGCTTTTCGAAATATCCAGATTCATTACAACGGAACACATGTGGTCATTAAAGGAGAAGCATGTTTAAAAGAGGGCCTGTTTTTTTATACAGTGGAAGATGGACATTACGTCTTTGTGGAAGAAACACTTGTTAAAGTGAATAAAAAAGCTCCGAATTGGAGTCCTTTTTCCATAACTCTTTCAAAAGATAAAATCCCTAAGCTTAAGAATGTGATGCTCGTTTTATACGAGCGAAAAATTGAAGATGGAACGATAATAAATGAAACGGCCATTCCGTTACCAAATAAGTAAAACGGCGAAAGGTTGCCCTTCGCCGTTTTTTGCATATTCTAAGCATGTGTAAATAATGGTGTGTTCAGGCAAACAGGAAATTGGGGGAATTCCTTTTAAAGTGACTCTAATTCGTTTTGCATTTCTCGAAGTTGGCGCTGTTCCGCTATTGTCGAATTGGCAAATGCAGAGGACATAGCGTTTTTAGCCTTAGCAGTGGCCGATTGTTTCAACGATTTGTCTTCAGTAGACGCAGCTCTTTTTGCTTGTTCAGTTAAATTTCGGGCTTGTTGAAAAAGCTGATTCCCCATTCTTATATGCCTCCTAAAGAGGACTCGTGAACGCTAGCCATTTTCTTAGCTTCTGCTTCAGCATAGGAAATATAATAAGGGATTCGTTCATCGTGTTTCTTGACAGTGTTTTTACTTTGTTGTACAAAACGTTTCGATTTATTGTTTTTGCCCATGCGAATCACCACCTAAAGATGATCTTGAACACTTGTTTGAAGCGTTCATTTATTAGTATGGTTCGTCAAAAAAAATTCAATATGGTTAAATAATGGGAATGTCCTTCGTTTACTTTAAATGTAAGTATGATTGTAAAAAATTAGCGATTCCATCTTCTTCATTCGTACCTGTTATCTCGTTTGCAATAGCTTTTAATGGTGCAATTCCATTTCCCATCGCCACCCCAATTCCTGCATACTCAATCATTTCTAAATCATTGTCTTCGTCACCAAAGGCAATAATTCGCTCTTTTGGAATTCCGTAGTAATCAGCCACTTTTTTAATTCCAACTGCTTTATTAAGTCCTGATTTTACGATCTCGATGACATGCCAAGGAGCAGCCCAACGCCGGTGGTCGATAACTTCTGCATGGACTTTGTTTAAATGTTCGCGAATGGATGTCACATCTTTTTCCGAAGCATGAATAAGTAAACAAGTTGGAGAGTCTTGTAAAAACTTTCGCAAATCCCCAGTTGTAATCGTTGGATTTCCCAGGCTAAAAATGTCTAAAAGCTTCTCGTCATGATAATGGAAGTATACTTCATCCATCACTTCAGCAATAATATTATGGAAATTAAATTGATGGCACGCATCAACGATTTCTTTCGTTATGTCAATCGATAAAGGATGGTGGAACATCCCCCAATCGTTATGTAGCGGATGGTGTACAAAAGCTCCATTAAAATTCACAATAGGAGTGGTTAATCCGAGCTCACGGTAATACATTTCGCTAGCTCGGTACGGTCTTCCGGTAGCAATCATGACTAGATGTCCATTTTCTTTTGCTTTTTGAATCGTTACTTTTGTTTTGGCGGAAATGGTCTTATCATCCTTCAGCAATGTTCCATCTAAATCAAGTACGATTAAATGAGTATTTTTCCCCATACTGTCTCCTCGATTTCATTTTAAAATTTCTTTTTGTACCGTAAGTGTATCGAATGGTGCCTACAAGGTCTATATCGTTAACAAAATATTTAAGGAGTATTTACATGTACATTATACCAAAAATAGGATAAGATGAAGTAAAACATGTAAATAGGGAGAGAGTTTACGTGATTGGTGTAACAAAAGAAGTCATCAACGGAAAGCCATTACTGCATGTTGCGAATCAGCAACACTGGACTGAATGCTTACCAACAATCTTTTTTATCCATGGCTTTACAAGTGCAAAAGAACATAATTTACATTATGCTTATCTTTTAGCCGAAGAAGGGTTTCGTGTGTTCTTACCGGATTGCCTTTATCATGGTGAGCGGTCCGCCGGGTTTACAGAACAAGAACTGAATTTTCAATTTTGGAATATTGTCATACAAACGATTCATGAACTGAAAGAATGGAAAGATGTTTATGTTCATAAAGGCTTCATTGATGAAGAGCGTATCGGTGTAGCCGGCACTTCCATGGGGGGAATTGTGACACTTGGTGCACTAACTCAATACGATTGGATTCAAGCCGCGGTTAGCTTAATGGGAACACCAACTTATGAACAATTTGCAAAAATGCAAATGGACTACTTAAAACAAAAGGGGATTGAACTTCCGCTTACAAAAGAAGAGGAAGAAGCTTTTTGGGACCAAATTAGGAAGTTTGATTTCAGCCAACAACCTGAAAAATGGAACAAGCGACCATTAATGTTTTGGCATGGGGAAAAAGATGACGTTGTCCCTTATGAACCAGCCTTTAGCTTTTATGAGCAGTTAAAAGCAATGGGTTCATCGGAAAGTTTGTTAAAATTTATCTGTGATCCATCAGCCGGTCATAAAGTTACTCGCGAAGGAGTTTTACAGACGGTGGCATGGTTCCAAACCCATTTATTATCTACCTCAGTAAAAGTCGATTAACTTGTGCTTTAAAAGGGTATAACATGAAAAAGACAACATCTTTGTTCTTCTAAATATTAATTTGTTAACATGGGAATGAAAGGAGTGGAAGTTCAGTGGATCAAGATTTACGTGATAACATTATGGGCGCGTTAGAACAAGTGGTTGACCCAGAGCTAGGAATTGATATTGTTAACTTAGGTTTAGTATACGACCTTGAAATGGATGATGATGGTAAATTGACGGTGACCATGACATTAACGTCTATGGGTTGTCCGTTAGCAGGAACCATTGTGGATCAAGTAAAAGCTGCTGTGAGTGATATTCCTGAAGTAAAAGATGTGGACGTAAATATTGTTTGGAATCCACCTTGGTCTAAAGATCGTATGTCCCGTTATGCGAAAATTGCTTTAGGTATACGATAAAACCTATCGGATGAATGAACTGCACCCCTTAAAGTAGAGGTTGAAAAACCCCCTAATGGGCAACATTTACTTTAAGGGGTGATTTTTATGGCCAAAAAAGGGCAGAAGTTCCAAACATACACATT